>NZ_CAXGLS010000036.1:0-24885 GCF_964010655.1 uncultured Idiomarina sp. | reverse complement strand
CATTGGTTGTTTATGCTCGTTAAGTGTAATTCCTCGCGTGATGTCATCGCCTTTAACATTCACTGTGTTCACTTGAGCAGGGTATGTGGAAAGCATAACACGGTTTGTTATTTCCCAATTACAAAATTCGGTTTTTGAATGAGATTTTTCTTGATAAAGCCATAGGTTCTGAAAATCCGCTTCCAAGCCCACCCAATCCAACGCTATCGGCTCGCCATCGGAAGTGGTCATTGAAAAACGTGCATTGAGCCATTCTTTAACCTTGCGCTCGGCGTCGGGTTGGTCAATTCTGAAGGGGGTATTAAAAAAACGACCAATAGCCAGTTCGACGTCGTGTAAGGTATATTGATGTACCACCTCAATATTACCTGTATGAGCGTTCCAACTCACATCGGTTAAGCCAAAAAAATATTTGTGCGCTGCTACCTGAGGTAGCAGCGCACAAGAGGCGATTAAACCGATAATAGAACGCGAAATATTACTCTTCAGCGTTTTTATCATCCGTGTCTAATTCCTCGTTGTAGCGTTCCATCATACTGTCATCACCATGATCACGTTTGTATAACTCAATACGCGATGGTACAGCACGAGCTGGCCAGTAGTTATTCGAAGTATCGGTATCAGCAGTCTCCCAATACGGGTCAACTACAATTTGGTCAATCTTCTTATCACGAATCAACAGCTTGCTTACGTGCTCCGGCGAACGGCGCCAGATTTCAGCAGGAATACGAACGTGTTCTTTAGTACCGTCAGCGAAATGTAGGTCTAGTAAAATAGGCATCACCAACCCGCCTTTGTTACTAAAGTCGAGCACGTAGAAGTTTTTGCCGTTTTTCAGCATTTGCTTCTGTTCGTCATCTAGGCCATCAAGTAACTTTTTGTATTCGTTACGGTCCGCATTAGTGACGGTGTACTCGTCATTCTCGTTGTAGAAGTCACGAAGGTGTTCTTGTTGAGCAATCTTCTTGACCATATCTTCATTGCGAATCGCAGTGATAGATTTTGGATCTTGCTGATCAACTTCTTTCTTCCAAGCCTTTTCGACTTCTGGATCTTGAGTATTGACGGTTAGCAGGTTTACTTTGTCGAGCGAGATATCTACGTGGTCAGTGGTGTAGAACCAGCCGCGAATAAACCAGTCAAGATCAACACCTGATGCATCTTCTAAGGTACGGAAGAAATCTTCAGGAGTTGGGCGTTTGAATTTCCAGCGACGTGAGTATTCACGGAATGCAAAGTCAAACAATTCACGGCCAACAATGGTTTCACGCAAAATATTGAGCGCGGTCGCAGGCTTACCATACGCATTATTACCGAACTGCAGAATTGATTCTGAGTTTGTCATAATCGGCATTTGATTACGGCTAGCCATGTAACCTGTGATATTGCGAGCTTCTCCACGCCAAGACGGATAGTCGTCTTCCCACGCTTGCTCTGCAAGGAATTGAAGATAGGTATTTAGACCTTCATCCATCCAAGTCCACTGACGCTCGTCTGAGTTCACGATCATTGGGAAATAAGAGTGGCCAATTTCGTGAATAATGACAGAGATCAAGCCATATTTAGTACGTTTTGAGTAGTACTTCTCTCCACTCTCTTCGTTAACGTATGGACGCGGACCATTGAAGGTCAGCATAGGGTATTCCATACCACCGACCGGACCATTAACTGAGATAGCAACAGGGTATGGGTATGCAAAACTATATTTATTATAGTTTTCGATAGTGTGGATAATGGATGCAGTTGAGTAGCGTTCCCACAGAGGGTTACCCTCTTCAGGGTAGAACGACATCGCTAAAACGTCGCTTTCACCGTTATCAAACCCTTGAGCATCCCAAATAAACTTACGTGATGAAGCCCACGCGAAATCGCGAACGTTATCGGCTTTAAATACCCAAGTTTTAGTCTCAGAAGTCCCTTCTTTTTCGTTCTCCAAAGCTTCTTCTTGTGTGACAATTTTAACTGGCTTGTCAGCTGTTTCAGCTTCTTCTAAACGCTGCTGTTGCTCGTCGGTTAGGACTTCATCAGGGTTCTGCAATGTACCCGTTGCTGCAACGATATGATCGGCAGGTACGGTAATTGCTACTTCGTAGTTACCAAATTCCAAGGTGAATTCGCCACGACCCATGAATTGCTTGTTTTGCCAACCTTCAGCATCGTAGTAAGCAGCGACACGAGGGAACCATTGTGACATTTCGTACAAGTAGTTTCCGTCGTCTTCGAAATATTCATAACCACCACGGCCACCGAGTACGTCGGCTTCAATGATGTTGAACTTCCAACCAATATTGAATTCAATGGACTCACCCGATTTCAGGGGCTTATCTAAGTCAATACGCATCATCGTGTCATTGATGATGTAATCCATCTGTTCGCCGCGAGGGTCCGAGACGTCAGTGATGGTATAGCCCGCTGGAAACTCTTCTTGAGTCATCATCGTTTCCATTTGGCTAAAGCTGACTTTTTTCATTCGATCAGCATTGGTTGCCGAAGCTTGAGGACCGATAGAATCCTTCTTGAATCGGTTTTGGTCCAGCTGTACCCAAATGTAACGTAATGTATCGGGTGAGTTATTCGTGTAGGTAATCGTACTACGCGCATTAATGCTTTGGTTATCGTCATTCAAAGTGACTTGAATATCGTAATCAGCTTGCTGCTGCCAATAACCATGCCCGGGCGCACCAGAGGCTGTTCTGTATATGTTGGGAGAACGATATTTATCATCATTCAACTGGCGGAACTTGTCGTCAAACGCTTGGGCATTAATGGCCTGAGAGACCGCCATGCTTGCGACAGCTACACCAAGGAGGTGAGTTAACTTCATTGGTATTTCCTGTTGTTGTAGTAAGTACTAATGACATTTAGCACATAAACCATGTGCTTCTATGGTTTGTTCTTTGACCAGAAAGCCCTGATCCTCAGCCTGCGATTGCAGTTCGGAGTAAACGCCTTCAGAGTGAATTTCTTGAACATCTCCACAGCGATCACAAATTAACATTTGGACAGGGTGTTGATGCTCAAAATGCGAGCAAAGAACAAAACTATTCGATGAAGTGATCTTGTGAACAAAACCTTGCTCTTGAAGAAAGTCGAGCGCACGGTAGATCGTTGGCGGCTTTGCGTTAGGAACAGAGCCCTTGAGCAAGTCAAGCAAATCATAGGCACCAACCGCACCTTTTTGAGCTGCCAGAATACGAAAGACTTCACGACGCGTAGACGTTAATCGCGCGCCACGGTTTTGACAAAGCTTCTCGGCCTTACTAATTAATCGCTCTGTTTCGATAGTTCCCATATATGACCTTTTCATCTGCTGGCTTTGATTGTAATTAGATTTATCAGCCAAGCAACGCTCGACACAATAATCGTTTTTACTAAAGTGTAAATCATATCGTCCTATTTCGGAACTAACGTGGTGTTCTGAACAATATAAAACAGATATAATGGCACCTCACATAGCCAGTCGAGTTTTTAGCGTTACCGCCATAAGCTACAGGAGTTTTCGTTGTCAAAGCTATACCCTCATTTTGCTTCAGTCGCCCCGATGCTGGATTGGACGGATCGCCATTGTCGATACTTTCATCGTTTATTAAGCCCCAATACATTGTTGTACACCGATATGGTGACCACTGGCGCCATTATCTATGGTCAGCAAGATTTCCTAGCTTACAACGATGAGGAACATCCCGTTGCGCTTCAATTGGGTGGCGCTGATCCGAGCGCAATGGCACAGTGTGCAGTTCAAGCGCAAACTCGCGGCTATGACGAGGTTAATATTAATGTAGGATGTCCTTCAGACCGAGTTCAAAATGGCAGTTTTGGTGCTTGCTTGATGGCACAACCGAAATTAGTCAGTGATTGCATTAAGGCGATGAAAGCCGAAGTAGACATTCCAGTGACGGTTAAAACCCGTCTAGGGATTGATGAGCACGATAGCGATGAGTTTTTATATCAATTTCTAGATGCTTGTGTCGAGGCAGGCACTGATCAACTCACACTTCACGCGCGGAAGGCTTGGCTCAATGGGTTAAGCCCGAAAGAGAATAGAGAAATACCGCCTTTGCAATATGACCGCGTTTATCGTGCGAAGCAACGCTACGCCGAATTACCGATAGCTATCAATGGCGGCATTAAAACACTAGCAGAGACTCAGTTACATTTAGCCCATGTGGATAGCGTAATGATTGGACGCGAAGCATATCAGAACCCGTGGTTGTTGACTGAGTTAGAAACCCTATATACATCAAACCCTACCTCTATTTCACGAGAAAGTGTGGCGCGTCAGATGATTCCGTACATTCAGCAACACATTGCCGCAGGTGGTCGCGCGTGGCACGTTGTGCGTCACATGCTTGGACTTTTCCAAGGACAGCCTGGCGGAAAAAAATGGCGCCAGTTCTTGAGTATAAAAGGGCCTCGTTTAAATGATGCTGAAGCGCTTATTGAGGGCGCTATTGAGTTCCGGACAGATAGCTCCTTACGTCTCGCTGATATTCAGTAGCGATATTGACTAAAATTTAGTGTGTTTTGTAAAGCGGTGTGATTTTTTCACCAAGCCGAAGAAAGTGATAAAACCAACGTCCTAAAAAAGTATTTAAAAACAATCGATTATAATTTTTATAAAGTTGGCACAACCTTTGAAAGAGTAATAGCGACTTAATTAATACGTTACCTTCAAAGGAGCACAGCCATGAAAAAATTTATTATCACTTTGTCAGCCGTTGCCGCATTGAGTTCAGTCCCTGCAATGGCTCAAGATAGTCAAGAGAGTAGCATCCGTAGAGCTCTTCAAACTGAGGTCAGTTCAATTTCTGAGTCACTGTGGCAAGCATCAAAAGATGCTGTTGTATCCACTCTCGATGAAATCACTACTGAACTGTTTAGCGAAGAAGCTCTTGCTTCACGTGAATCACGGGATGACTCAGCTGAGTCAAACGACGACAACAAAAGCGAGTAATCACCATGGCGTATCTCACTCAATGGTGGTTGGTTTGGTTAATCGCACCGGTGTTAGGCACAGTTATCATCGGTGCGGTGACCGCCGCGAGTTCATCGCTAGTGCGTCAGGGTTAAAGTTTTGTTAATCTGCAAGTTCTCTGTTTTGGTTGTGTTAAGGAACTTGCATGTTAAAAAAGACAATTACAATGACGGCACTAGCGGCACTTGTCGCTACCGCAACATCTAGTTTTGCTGAAGAATATACCGCTAGCGATAAAGCACGTATGCTAGCGAAAGAAAACCTACTTATCGATACGCACATCGACGTCCCCTATCGTATTCATAACGAGTGGGAGGATGTGACCGTCGCTACCGAAGGTGGAGATTTTGATTATCCAAGAGCGGTAGAGGGCGGTTTAAATGCCCCCTTTATGTCAATTTATATTCCTGCGCATTACGAACAGAGTGGTGGGAGTATTCAACTAGCGAATGAGCTTATAGATAGTATGGAGGCTCTCGTCGGTCGTGCGCCAGATAAATTCGCTATGGCTTATACGACAGAGCAAGTGAAGGAAAACACTGAAAAAGGCTTAATGTCTATTGCCTTGGGAATGGAAAACGGCACCCCCATCGAGGGTGATCTTGCCAACCTTGAGCACTTCTACAAGCGCGGTATTCGCTACATTACGTTGGCGCACTCACAGTCCAACCATATCTCGGATTCATCATACGACATCCGTCGCCAATGGGATGGTTTATCACCTTTTGGTAAGAAGCTTGTGAAAGCAATGAATGATATCGGTGTGATGGTCGATGTTTCACATATCTCCGATGATGCGTTTTATCAAGTTATCGAGATCAGTGAGGCGCCCGTTATCGCGTCACATTCGTCTTTACGTCAGTACACACCAGGTTTTGAACGCAACATGAGTGACGACATGCTGAAAAAGCTTGGTGAAAATGGCGGTGTCATTCAAATCAACTTTGGGTCTTCATTTGTTGCAAAGCAAGCCAACCGCTATCGCGATATGCTTAAAAAGCGTATTGAGGCAGTAAAAGAACAGTATGGCGAAGAGTCTGAGGAAGCAATGCAGCGTATTGCGGAGATCGAGAACAACAATCCTTACCCCTATGCCACGCTTGACCAGGTGCTTGACCATATCGACCATGTGAAAGCGTTGATTGGTGTCGAGCACATTGGTATCGGTTCGGATTACGACGGTGTCGGTGATTCCTTACCTGTAGGTTTGAAAGACGTGTCGAGTTATCCTAACTTGGTTCAGGGTTTGCTAGACCGCGGTTACACCGATGAAGAAATTAAAATGATCTTGGGTGGCAATTTAATGCGCGTCTGGCGGCAGGTAGAAGACCTCGCGAAGTAACACTTACCCGTTGGGTAGCTTGCGCCTTTGGGTAGCTTGCGCCTTTGGCGCAAGACCTACTTACTGCTAAATGTTGACAACCGGTCGCGAAGCTGTATAATTCGCGACCACATCAATTTTTGTTTAAGTTTAGCGACTTGCTTAATTGGTGTTCCACAACAGTCCCGATAGGGGATTGAATGGTTGACGTAGATAATCGCACCCCCGGTATGTGCCAGGGAGGTTGCGTTTGTCTGTGCTCTTTTTTAAATGCTCTTTAATTTGAGGCTTTGATTTTTTATGGCTAATCAAAGAATTCGGATTCGATTGAAAGCGTTCGATCACCGTCTGATTGACCAGTCAACTGCAGAGATCGTTGATACTGCAAAACGCACTGGCGCGCAGGTACGTGGACCAATTCCACTGCCAACTCGGAAAGAACGCTTCACCGTGCTGATTTCTCCACACGTAAACAAAGATGCGCGTGACCAGTACGAAATCCGCACCCACAAGCGTCTGATCGATATCATGGACCCAACTGACAAAACTGTTGACGCGTTAATGCGTTTGGATTTGGCAGCTGGCGTTGATGTACAGATCAGCTTGGGTTAAGTGGGCAGTAATAGGATTACACACGAGAGGTTTTAACAATGGCTATAGGTCTAGTCGGTCGTAAAGTAGGAATGACGCGTGTCTTCCAGGAAGACGGCGCTTCTGTTCCTGTTACTGTGATCGAAGTGCTGGCTAACCGCGTGACTCAGGTTAAAACTGAGGAAACTGACGGTTATCGTGCGCTTCAAGTAACCACAGGCGAAAAGAAAGCTAGCCGCGTAAACAAGCCTTCAGCAGGTCATTTTGCTAAGGCGAGTACTGAGGCAGGTCGTGGTCTTTGGGAATTTCGCTTAGAAGACGGCGAAGGCGATGATTTCGCAGTAGGTTCTGAGATTACAGTAGAAGTATTCTCAGAAATTAAGAAAGTGGATGTTACAGGTACGTCTAAAGGTAAAGGCTTTGCTGGTACCGTTAAACGCTGGAACTTCCGCACTCAAGACGCTACCCACGGTAACTCATTATCGCACCGTGCTCCTGGTTCAATTGGTCAAAACCAATCACCAGGTAAAGTTTTCAAAGGCAAGAAAATGGCCGGTCAAATGGGTAACGAGCGCGTGACAACTCAATCACTTGAGTTGGTTCGTGTAGACGCTGAACGCAACCTTTTATTGATTAAAGGTGCTGTCCCTGGCGCTACCGGTGGCGATGTGATCGTTAAACCTGCGGTCAAGGCGTAACGTCTGAGGAGAATGGTGATGGAATTAACATTGAAAGACGCAAAAGGCGCTCTTGAGGTTTCCGAAGCTACCTTTGGACGTGAGTTCAACGAAGCACTTGTCCACCAGGTAGTTGTTGCATATGCAGCGGGTGCTCGTCAGGGTACCAAAGCTCAGAAAACTCGTTCTGAAGTTGCTGGTGGTGGTAAGAAACCATGGCGTCAAAAAGGCACGGGTCGTGCACGTGCCGGTACTATCCGTAGCCCAATCTGGCGCTCAGGTGGTACTACTTTTGCGGCGAAACCGCAAAACCACGAACAGAAAGTTAACAAAAAAATGTACCGCGGTGCTGTAAAAAGCATCCTGTCAGAATTGATTCGTCAAGACCGTTTGCAGGTTGTTGAGAACTTTGAGCTTGAAGCGCCAAAGACTAAACAACTCGTTGCGAAGTTGAAAGAATTGAACCTGAACGACGTTTTGATCGTGACTAAAGAAGTTGACGAGAACTTGTTCCTTGCGTCACGCAACTTGCATAAAGTTGACGTACGTGATGTTCAAGGCATCGACCCAGTAAGCTTAATCGCGTTTGAAAACGTCCTGATGACTGCTGACGCAGTTAAGCAGCTTGAGGAGGTGTTGTCATGATGCGCGAAGAACGTTTACTTAATGTAATCTTGGCACCTCACGTTTCGGAAAAAAGCACCATGACTGCTGAAGGCTACAACACTGTAGTTTTCAAAGTAGCTAAAGATGCGACTAAGTCCGAAATCAAAGCAGCTGTCGAAAAACTTTTTGAAGTTGAAGTTAAAAACGTACGCACAGTGAACGTTAAGGGTAAATCTAAACGCACTGGTTTCCGCTTCGGTAAACGTAGCGACTGGAAAAAAGCGTATGTGGCCCTGAAAGAGGGTGCTGACATCGACTTCGTTGGCGGCGCTGAGTAACAGGAGGAATTATCATGGCTGTAGTTAAAAGTAAGCCTACGTCTCCGGGTCAACGCCACGTCGTAAAAGTCGTCGGTCAGGACCTGTACAAAGGCAAGCCTTTTGCTCCATTGCTGGACAAAAACAGCAAGAAGGGCGGTCGTAATAACAATGGACGTATCACTGTACGTCACATCGGCGGTGGTCATAAACATCACTACCGTATTATCGACTTTAAGCGTAATAAAGACGGTATCCCTGCAAAGGTAGAGCGTATTGAATACGATCCTAACCGTTCAGCGAATATCGCATTGGTATTGTACGCAGACGGTGAGCGTCGCTACATTTTGGCTCCTAAGAACTTGAATGTGGGCGACCGCATTGCTTCAGGTTCTGATGCGCCAATTAAAGCGGGTAACAGCTTACCTATGCGCAACATCCCAGTAGGTACTGTAGTACACGCAATCGAAATGCAACCAGGTAAAGGTGCACAGCTGGCTCGTTCAGCAGGTGCGTATGGCCAAATCCTGGCGCGTGATGGTGCATATGTCACTATCCGTTTGCGTTCTGGCGAAATGCGCCGTGTACAGTCTGAAGGTCGAGCGACCATCGGTGAAGTGGGTAACGCAGAACACATGCTGCGTCAATTGGGTAAAGCGGGCGCGAAGCGCTGGCGTGGTGTTCGTCCTACCGTTCGTGGTGTGGCGATGAACCCAGTTGATCACCCGCACGGTGGTGGTGAAGGTCGTACTTCTGGTGGTCGTCACCCAGTGACACCTTGGGGTACTCCGACTAAGGGCTACAAAACCCGTAAGAACAAGCGTACTGATAAGTTCATCGTACGCCGTCGCAACAAATAAGAGTTGAGGATTTAACATGCCACGTTCTCTTAAAAAAGGTCCATTTATTGACCTTCACCTGCTAAATAAGGTGGAGAAAGCGTTGGAAGCCGGGGATAAAAAGCCAATTAAGACTTGGTCCCGTCGTTCAATGATTATTCCAGATATGATCGGCTTGACTATCGCTGTACACAACGGTCGTCAGCACGTACCGGTATTCGTTTCTGACGAAATGATCGGTCATAAGCTGGGTGAATTCGCACCAACCCGTACTTATCGCGGCCATGCTGCTGATAAGAAAGCGAAGAAACGGTAAGAGGTAGAAAGTGATGGAAGCTATTGCTAAACACCAATTCGCCCGCGTTTCTGCTCAGAAAGGCCGTTTGGTTGCTGACCAAATTCGCGGTTTGCCAGTTGAAAAAGCACTGGACATTCTTGCGTACAGCCCTAAAGCAGCCGCTGGCTTGGTTAAGAAAGTACTTGAGTCAGCGATCGCTAACGCGGAGCACAACGAAGGTGCGGACATCGATGAGCTGAAAGTGGCTCGCGTCTTCGTCGACGAAGGTCCGACCATGAAGCGTATCAAGCCACGTGCCAAAGGCCGTGCGGATCGTATCTTTAAGCGCACCAGCCACATTACTGTGGTCGTGTCGGATAGCTAGGAGATAAATTATGGGTCAGAAAGTACATCCTAATGGTATTCGCCTAGGTATCTCCAGACCATGGAATGCAACCTGGTATGCGAATACAAACGAATTTGCTGACAACTTGCACAGTGATCATCAGGTACGTAAGTTCCTGACTAAAGAACTACGCAACGCATCAGTATCTCGTATCGTTATCGAGCGTCCAGCTAAGAGTGTTCGTGTGACTATTCATACTGCACGCCCTGGCGTTGTTATCGGTAAAAAAGGTGAAGACGTTGAAAAGCTTCGCCAACAAGTTCAGAAGTTGACTGGCGCTCCGTCGCAAATCAACATTTCTGAAGTGCGTAAGCCAGAATTGGATGCGCAACTTGTTGCTGATAATATCTCAGGTCAGTTGGAACGTCGTGTTATGTTCCGTCGTGCTATGAAGCGCGCTGTTCAAAACGCTATCCGTCTTGGTGCTAAAGGTATCAAGGTCGAAGTAAGCGGTCGTTTGGGCGGTGCAGAGATTGCACGTACTGAGTGGTACCGTGAAGGACGCGTTCCTCTGCACACACTTCGTGCAGACATCGATTACGCAACTTCTGAAGCGAATACCACTTACGGTATCATCGGCGTTAAAGTTTGGATTTTCCGTGGCGAAGTTCTTGGTGGACTTCCAACCGAGGAAAAACCAGCTCCAAAACGCGGCAAAAACCGTAAGTAAGGGGAGACGATATGTTACAACCAAAGCGTACAAAATTCCGTAAGGTTCACACAGGCCGTAACCGTGGTCTTGCGCAATCAGGTAACAAAGTCAGCTTCGGAAGCTTCGGACTAAAAGCAGTTGACCGTGGTCGTATGACTGCGCGTCAAATCGAAGCCGGCCGTCGTGCGATGACTCGTCACGTTAAGCGTCAAGGTAAAATCTGGATCCGTGTATTCCCAGACAAGCCTATTACCAAGAAGCCATTAGAAGTTCGTATGGGTAAAGGTAAAGGTAACGTTGAATACTGGGTAGCACAGATTCAGCCAGGTCGCGTACTGTACGAAATGGACG
Organism: uncultured Idiomarina sp.; assembly: GCF_964010655.1. Taxonomy (NCBI): domain Bacteria; kingdom Pseudomonadati; phylum Pseudomonadota; class Gammaproteobacteria; order Alteromonadales; family Idiomarinaceae; genus Idiomarina; species uncultured Idiomarina sp. Next base: position 13,873 of record NZ_CAXGLS010000036.1, on the reverse strand, counting down.
GTGTTTCTGAAGAACTGGCACGTGAAGCGTTCCGCCTTGCGGCACGTAAATTGCCATTCAAAACCACTTTTGTTACTCGGACGGTAATGTGATGAAAGCAAGTGAACTTAAAGAAAAAACCGTTGAGCAGCTGCAAGAAGAATTGCTGAACTTGCGTCGTGAGCAGTTCAACCTGCGTATGCAAGCGGCAACAGGTCAGCTGAATCAGACTCACATGATGAAGCAAGTACGTCGCGATATCGCACGTATTAAAACCATCTTAAATGAGAAGGCAGGTGCGTAATGGCTGAAGAAAAACGTGTTCGTACACTGCAAGGCAAAGTTGTGAGCGACAAGATGGATAAAACCATCACTGTAGCGGTAGAGCGTCGTGTTAAGCACCCGATCTACGGCAAATACATCTCGCGTACAACTAAAGTACACGCACATGATGAAGAGAATCAGTGCAAGATGGGCGATACCGTGATTGTTCGCGAATCACGCCCTCTTTCCAAGAATAAATCTTGGGCATTGCTCGAAATCGTTGAACGTGCTGAAATTGTCTAATTGCAGTTCGTAACAATATATACAAAGGCCTCCCTTGCGGAGGTCTTTTTTTTGATCTAAATAAAGTTTATTACGGTATACTTTATGACAAAATAATAACGTTACCCGTATTTTCATCTAAAGTAAGGAGCACAACATGACGAAAAGTTGGGTGCTAGCCGCCTCAATGCTGGCTGCCAGCCCAGTCTACGCTGTACCGATGCAGCAGGATCAGGAGTCGGTTCAGAAGGAGATTGAGGCATTAAAGCAAAAGCTGGCAGATCTCGAGGCGCGTTTAGCTAAGCAAGAAAAAGCTAAAGAAAAAATGAAAGAACATCATCAAGAGATGATGTCCAAAAAAGATTATGCTAATAAATCCAAACGGTCTCGTCGTATGCAAAGCGAAGAAGTGGCTGATTCAGGGGTTCAGGCACGCTTAGCTAAGCTCGAAGAGAAAACGGAAGAAAACGAAAATTGGCCAATTAAAGTACACGGTGCCGTTCGTTTTCAATACGAATACAATAACTATGACCGTGACAATGAAAACCGCACGGGCGACCTAGATTTTGATATTTTCCGTTTGAATTTTGATGGTGAAATCGGTGATGTTATTATCTCTGCTGAATACCGCTGGTTCCAGTATCAAGACGTCGTGAAACACGCTTGGTTTGGGTATAACTTTACCGATAAGTGGCAAGGCCAAATTGGCGTTGTTAAAGTGCCATTTGGTAATATGCCTTACAACTCTCACAGCTACTTTTTCAACTCAACATTTTATATTGGGCTAGAGGATGAGCACGATAACGGTATTAGATTCCTTTACCGCGGTGATGACTGGGATTTCGATATCGCTTATCACAAGTCCGATGAACAGGGTGGTGTTGATGGCTCAGCAACAGACCGTACAGCGCGTTACAACTACGATACTGTAGGTATTCGTCTGCCGGGTCAGGGCGCTTATGACACACCTGGGTTACCGATTGGTGAAAGCAATAGTTATGCATTGCGTGCCGCTCGCAAGTTTACGTTCAGTGATGAAGAAAACTTAGAGATCGGTGTATCGGCTCAAGGTAATAATTTCTATTCAGGTTCGGCGGCTGAAGGCTTTACTGCTGCACAAGAATATGAAAACCAAAACGTCGGTAATCGTTTTGCATGGGGTGTTCACGGTAACTACAACAATGGTCCTTGGAATGTTCAGCTACAGTACGCTGACTACGAGTATGACTTAAAGGTTGAAAATCGTGGCGTCTACATGGGTGCCTATGCCTACTATGATGCTATCCCAACTGAAGCCAAAGTTTATACAGGGAATGTGGCCTATACGTTGCCGGTAAACATTGGACCGATAACTTCGCTTACATTCTATAATGATCATAGCATTATAACCGATAAGCGCGGCTACCAGGACGATACTTGGATGAATGTTCTAGGCGTCGCCGTAGCAGCAGGCGGTGGTTTTTATACGTATATCGATTACGTGAAGGCCAAGAACCAACCGTTCATTGGAGGCAATATTGCTACTGATGGTGGTGAAGTAAATGATCGCTTTAATATTAACTTTGGTTATTACTTCTAAGGGTTAGTTACTTTGATCCAACGCAGAAAGTGGCGCCTCGGCGCCACTTTTTATTTGTCTGTTTCATGTTGATAGGCGTCTTCTTTATCACGCAAATCTCGTGTCGGCGCAAATTTTGGGAGCTCGGTGTGAAGCGCTGCTTTGGCAAGAATGTGAGCACTGATAGGAGCAGTTAGAAATAGGAAAATGGCTATCAGCAACTCGTTGAGTGTGAGAGTGCCCTGTGCCGAGGTCGATATGATTGCTGCTATTACTGTCCCACCAATTCCCATGGTAGTATTTTTAGTTGGCGCATGTAGGCGTGTAAAAAAGTCAGGTAATATTGCAAGACCAAGCGAACCGATGAAGGCAAATACCGCACCAATTAAGATGAAGAAAGCGATCACCCACTGTACCCACAACGGTAATTGATTTAAAGCTTCCATTGGTTTCCTCTTTTATTCAATTAAATCACCACGGAGTAAAAACTTACCCGCTGCAATCGTGCTAACAAAACCAAACATTGCAATCAAAAGAGCTGCTTCGAAATATGTTTGTGTATTTTGATAGATGCCGAGTAACAACAGCAGTGCTAACGAGTTTATATACACTGTATCCAGTGCAAGAATTCGGTCGGGTAGATGAGGACCTTTAGCAAGCCGCCAGAAGTTCATTATAATCGACAAACTAAACAGTACGAACGCTATGTGAATTACAGTCGTTAGCATTGGAATATCTCCTTCAAGCGACGCTCGTAGCGCTGACGTATCACGTTAATCGTTTCTTCTGGTGTCTCGTCAGAAAAAGCATGGATTAGTATGCCTCGGCGACCCCGAGTAATTTCGCAAGACACTGTTCCAGGGGTCAGAGTAATAGTGCTCGCCAAAATTGTTACAGGCAGTTCGTCTGTCATATCCAGAGGGAATACAAACAAAGCAGGTTTGAGGTGCTTTCTACGGCCTAAGATTAAAGCAGCCACTTTAAAGTTGGCCACGATAATATCGAAAATCAAAATAACGAGATAGACCAGCGCCAAATGTGGCTTTTTAATAGTTTTAAAATCAGGCCAAGCGGGCCGTAACAAAAGCGGTATTAAGGTCGTTATAATTAAACCTAGGATCACCACACCAGGTGCTATTGAATTAAATAGCAGCAACCATATGGCAAATAAGCTTAGTGTTAGAAATGGAGCTGGAAACACTTTACTCATATTGGTTCTCCTCGCCGCTACTAGGCGCAATGACTGTGGTCGGGTAAGATTGCGTATCGAGTAACTCGTCAGCAACACTATCGGTGTAGTCACGGATAGGGTTAGCAAATATAGTTAATATCAATGAGAGCGATAATAACATCCCGATTGCCACACGCTTTCCTATAGGAGCTGATTGTTCATTCGGTTTACCCTGCAGAGTATGCCAAATCATTTTACTACCAGTTCGGCTCATCATTATTAACATCACTAAGGTGGCAAGTAGCATTGTCCCCCACAACCAAAAACCACTCGTTGAGACCGGTGCGGCTTGTAAAATCATGAGTTTCCCAGCAAATCCACTTAATGGAGGTAAGCCGATAATTGCGATGGCCGCAATCAGAAACATAACGGCGTAGGTGTTGTGATTTGCCATACGTTTGCCTGTAACGATACGAGAAGCTGTTTTTCCACGTTCGAATGCCATGACGTCGGCAAGCAAAAACAAAGCGCCTGTGATCACTGTTGAATGAATTAAATAGAACAGGGCTGTACTGATTCCCGCAGCAGAGCTAAAGCTATAAGTTGCTAATAGTGTGCCTACCGAAACGATAACTAAATAAGCAACAAGTAATCTAAAGTCACGGGTACCTAGCATGCCAATAATGCCAAATATTAACGTCAATATACCGAGTATCCATAGCCAGTCTGCTGCGAGCCAAACGAGTTCGTTCGCCTCGGGCCCAAAGATAAGTGTGTAGACACGAATGATTGAATAGACGCCGACTTTGGTCATTATTGCGAAGAGCGCAGCAACCACTCCCGTGGTCGTCGAATAGGCCTGCGGTAGCCAAAAGTGTAGCGGAAGAATCGCTGCTTTAATACCAAACACAGCGAGCAACATGAAGCCTCCAGCTCTCGCCAATGCGGCCTCGTCACCTGATAACTGAGCCACCTTAACCGCCATATCGGCCATGTTAAGTGTACCCGTTGTTGCATATAAGGTGCCCACACTAATCAAAAATAGTGCACTACCGAGCAAGTTTAGTAGTACATAATGGAGCGTCGAACGTACCCGGAATTTGCCACCGCCATGCATCATTAGTCCGTATGACGAGATTAGTAACACCTCGAAAAAGACAAATAAGTTAAAAAGATCGCCCGTGGCAAAGGCGCCGATGATGCCCATTACCTGGAACTGGAAAAGTGCATGGAAATGGGAGCCTAGATTATCTTCGGTATAACAACCATAGATCAGCACCGGCAGTGCTAATACAGCGGTTAATAGGATCATTAAGGTACTGAGTTTATCCAGTACAAGTACAATACCAAAGGGAGCTGACCAGTCACCCAAAGCATAGACTAACATGCCGTTTTGGTTAACGTGCACAAGTAATAATGCGGCACAAACGAGCGTAAGAATACTTGATGCTAAACCAAGCGCGCGCCGTTTAGGCTGAGGACGGTCGCCCCAGGGTAATAGCTGCAGTAGCGCTGTGAATAAGGGTATCAGTATTGGTAAAATTGCTAGGTGTTGTTGCCACATCAGCGTGAAGACTCCCCACTATCTTGTTCGTTCACTTCATCCGTTCCAATTTCACCCCGTGTACGAACCGCCAAAATGACAGAGTACGCGGTCATCGCAAAACCTATTACAATTGCCGTCAGCACGAGTGCCTGCGGTAACGGATCGGCGTATTCGGTGTTCGTACCTAAGATAGGTGCACCGTCAATGGTGAGCCTGCCTGTGGAAAATAGGAATAAGTTGACCGCATACGAGAGCATGGTTATTCCAACCACGACAGGAAATGAACGACCTCTTAGGATCAGAAATACACTGCAGGCGGTTAAAACACCAACGGTCACTGAGAATAATGTTTCCATCTAGTTCCCCTCCTGACGCGGACGATGACGCGTTGTCATTTTCCCAAAGTTACTTAAAATCATCATGGTGGCTCCAATTACGGTTAGGAATACCCCCAAATCGAACAATAACGCAGTTGCGAATTCAAACTTACCAACAAGCGGCCATTTTAAATATGTGAACCAAGAGGTAAGGAAGGGCCGGTCGAAGAACCAACTACCAACGCCTGTTAATGCCGCAATCATCACGCCAAACGACATGAGTGATTGGTAATTTACATTAAATCGTTCCTTCACCCAGTCTACACCGTTAGCAATGTACTGGAGGATCATTGCTGAGGCCGCGATAAGACCGGCGATAAAGCCCCCTCCGGGCAGATTATGGCCGCGCAGGAAGATGTAGACCGCTACCACCATTGCCATCGGAAGGATTAAGTTCGCAACGTTAGTGAGCATCAGCGGGTGTTTGATACGATGCCATGGTCGTCCATCAATATCGCTCGACGGCATGAACGGTTTGAGCTTATTGAGTAACTTATGAATTCCCGCTGCGGCAATAGCTAAAACTGTAATTTCACCGAGAGTGTCGAAGCCACGAAAGTCGACTAGGATAAGGTTGACGACGTTAGTGCCACCACCGCCTGTTTTTGCATTCGCAATGAAAAAATCTGAAATCGTTTCAAAGTCACTCGTCAGGATCCCGTAGTTTAGTGTTGCAACTATACCACCGATTAAACTTGCGATTAAAATATCACGAAATACACGATGCCCGGTTGACGCGCGGGCTGTTTTCTGCGGCATAAAAAATAATGCAAGTACCATGAGAATAATGCTGACTACTTCGACGACCAGCTGTGTCATAGCGAGATCGGGGGCCGAGAAATGCGCGAAGGATAGCGATACCACAAGCCCGACGACTGAAAGCATCATAAGCATAATAAAACGGTGACGATGCAAAACAGCCGTGGCAAAGCCTGCAACCATGAGCACAGAAGCACCGACAATAGAAACAAAGTCAACGGGCAGTTGTTCTCTCGAGCCTTCCAAAGTCACTATTTCAAACAACTGCGGAATTACCAGTACGATGACGGAAATAAGTACTAACGCCATGTAGCGCTGTAACGAGCCCGTATCTATATACGTGAACAACTTGTTGGCACTATCGCATATCGACTGCACGATACGCTCGAAGTTATGCTTGGCATCTTGCCCTTCAAACTGACGATTAAACGTAAACAGTTGATCGCGCTGGCTGTAGATAACAATACCACCTACAATAGCGACGGCGCTCATCAACAGTGGGAGGTTGAAACCATGCCAGAGTGCCAGTTTTACCGTTATGTTATCGAGTACAACACTACTTACTGCTTGGTTTAATATACCGGACACCGTGAGCATTGGGAGTAGCCCTATGATAATGCACATGAGTGACAATATAAGAACCGGCAATGCCATCATTTTCGGCGGGTCATGAGGTTGTTTTGGAAGCTCCTTGTATCCACCATTAAAAAACACATCATGAATAAACCGAATAGAATAAGCGACCGATAGTGCTGCGCCCACGGTGGCGAGTACAGGAACAAACCAACTTAATCCACCGAACAGATGTTGGTTGAGAGCTTGGTCCAAAAAAAGCTCTTTAGACATAAAACCGTTAAAAGGAGGCACGCCAGCCATCGATGCAGTGACGATCATCGCAAGCGTCGCGGTAATCGGCATAAACTTGAGTAGACCTTGTAGCTTGCGCATATCTCGCGTGCCAGCCTCATGGTCAATTATGCCGGCGGTCATAAATAACCCAGCCTTGAAACACGCGTGATTAATCACGTGGAATAGCGCCGCGATCACAGCAGCCTGTGAGCCAATTCCAAGCAACATACAAATAAGGCCTAAATGGCTTACCGTTGAGAAGGCCAATAACCCTTTTAAGTCGTGTTTAAGTAGTGCGAAATAAGCACCGACTAACATTGTGATCAGACCAATGAGCGTAACAGTAATAAACCAAAACTCGGTTCCCGCCAGAGCAGGGTGCATGCGCGCAAGCAAAAATATACCGGCTTTAACCATCGTGGCTGAGTGCAAGTAAGCACTTACAGGCGTTGGTGCAGCCATAGCATGAGGCAACCAAAACTGAAATGGAAATTGAGCTGACTTAGTAAATGCGCCCAACAATACCAGAATGAGTGCAGGGATATATAAACTGTGTGCTTGAATTGCGTCTTTCGCGGCAAATATTGCGTCCAACTGGTAGCTACCGGCAATATGCCCAATAATCAGCAAGCCAGCGAGCAGTGCTAGTCCACCGGCGCCTGTTGTTGCAAGTGCCATGCGCGCGCCACGACGAGCGTCACTTTGATGATACCAATAACCTATCAACAAGAATGACGATATACTAGTGAGTTCCCAGAATGCCCACATCAACAGCACATTATCGGCTGTGACGATGCCAAGCATTGACGACATAAATAGTAATAAACAGGCGTAGAAACGACTGTCATTATCTTTACTAGACAAATAGTAATGGGCGTATAGGACAATCAACACACCGATACCGAGAATAAGGCTAACGAACAGGAGCGATAAGCCGTCCAGACGGAAGGCAAGGTCAAAATCAATATTCGGTAGCCACTGCTGTATGGCTGTGGGAATATCTCCTGCCAGCGTTTGCTGGGCAAGTGGCCATGCAACCAAAATGCATGAGATGGGTATTGCAATCGTCGCTATCGTCTTTACAGGTCGACTCGTTCGTCGAAGCAGTAAAGGAATCAAAGCACCAATCATTGGCGCGAACACAATATAAAATAGGTTCATAAGCTAAAACGTCTGGCCTCGGTTGCTATTCCACAGAACTGTACAAGTCAAACACAAACAATGTTTTACGACTTTACCATTGTAAAGGATGAGTGCCAACTGATACCGGTCGAGATACGGTGATTAACAAAAAAAGTGAGATAACCCTATCGCTTCAAATTTTTATCTGTTACAATTCGCCGCCCTTTTTATAAGGGAAAAACCAAAAGGCAGCACGACCCGAGAGGGTCTGTTTTTTTAACTAAGCGGGGCACTGAAATGATCCAAATGCAAACTACCCTGGACGTTGCCGATAACTCCGGCGCGCGCAGCGTACAATGTATTAAGGTTCTAGGTGGTTCGCACCGCCGCTACGCGAACATCGGTGATATCATCAAAGTTACTGTCAAGGAAGCAATTCCGCGCGGTAAGGTGAAAAAAGGCGATGTTGTGAATGCGGTGGTCGTTCGCACCAGAAAAGGCGTCCGTCGTCAAGACGGGTCGGTCATCCGTTTTGACCGCAACGCGGCTGTGTTGTTAAACAACAACCAACAGCCAATTGGTACTCGTATCTTCGGTCCGGTAACTCGTGAGCTGCGTTCTGAGCAGTTTATGAAGATTATCTCGTTGGCACCAGAAGTTTTATAAGGAGTCCATTATGGCGGCAAAAATTAAACGTGATGACGAAGTAGTCGTCCTGGCCGGTAAGGACAAGGGCAAGCAAGGCAAAGTCCTTAAAGTTCTTACCGATAAGAATCGCGTGATTGTGGAAGGTGTTAACGTTGTCAAGAAACATCAAAAGCCAAATCCGGCTTTAGGTGAATCAGGTGGCATCGTTGAACAAGAAGCACCAATCCATATTTCAAACGTAGCGATCCTTAACCCAGAGACAGGTAAAGCAGATCGTGTTGGATTCCGATTCGAAGACGGCAAAAAAGTCCGTTTCTTCAAATCGAACAACGCAATCATTTAATTCAATTTTGGAGTTTTACGATGGCGAAACTGCATGATTTTTATAAAGAATCGGTAGTTCCTGGACTGATGAAAGAGTTCAGCTACAACAGCGTCATGCAAGTCCCTCGGATTGAGAAAATCACCCTTAACATGGGTGTTGGTGAAGCTCTGGCTGACAAAAAAGTACTTGATAATGCAGTGGCAGACTTAGAGGCTATCTCTGGTCAAAAGCCAATTCGTACTGTAGCACGCAAGTCTGTCGCCGGTTTCAAAATCCGTGAAGGCTTCCCGATTGGCTGTAAGGTAACTCTGCGCGGCGAGCGTATGTGGGACTTTTTGCAACGTCTAATCTCGATTGCAATTCCACGTATCCGTGACTTCCGTGGCCTCAACCCTAAGTCGTTTGATGGTCGTGGTAACTACAGCATGGGTGTTCGTGAGCAGATCATCTTTCCGGAAATCGACTATGACAAAGTCGACAAGGTACGTGGTCTGGATATCACCATTACCACTAATGCTGGCACAGATGACGAAGCTCGTGCTTTGCTAGCTGCCTTTAACTTCCCGTTCAGAAAGTAAGGTGTAGAGTTATGGCAAAACAGTCAATGAAAGCGCGTGACGCGAAGCGAGCAAAGCTTGCGTCAAAATACGCAGAAAAACGCAATGCACTGAAAGCGGTCATTAATGACCCGAAAGCATCAGACGAAGAGCGTTGGGAAGCCGTACTTAAATTGCAACAGCTCCCACGTGATGCCAGTCCGACACGTCAACGTAATCGTTGTCGTATTACTGGTCGTCCTCACGGTTTCCTCCGTAAGTTTGGCATGAGCCGAATCAAGGTGCGTGAGATGGCGATGCGCGGTGAAATTCCTGGCTTGAAAAAAGCTAGCTGGTAAGCCACGAATCACGGGAGAAAGCAAATATGAGCATGCAAGATCCAATTGCGGATATGTTCACACGCATTCGCAACGCTCAAGGTGCTAACAAAGTGTCAGTAAAGATGCCTTCATCTAAGCAAAAAGTGGCAATCGCCGAAGTGCTTAAGAAAGAAGGTTTCATTATTGATTACCGCACTGAGAGTACTGCTAAACCTGAGCTTGAAATCGAACTTAAATACTTCGAAGGAAAGCCAGTTATTGAATCTATCGAGCGCGTTAGTCGTCCTGGTCTGCGTATTTACAAAAAACGCAACGAGTTACCTAACGTGATGGGTGGTCTGGGTATCGCTGTTGTTTCAACATCGAAAGGCCTAATGACCGACCGTGCCGCTCGCCAAGCTGGTCTTGGTGGCGAAGTCATCGGTTACGTAGCGTAATTAGGAGGTAGGAGATGTCACGTGTTGCTAAAGCACCTATTGAGATTCCTGCTGGCGTTGAAGTTACGCTAAACGGTCAGGAAGTTACCATTAAGGGTGCCCAAGGCTCACTGAGTCACGTTGTTAACGACGCGGTAGAGCTTGTTCAAGAAGAGAACGAGCTACGCACTGTCCCACGCGATGGAGTTGCAAACTCTACTGCGCAAGCGGGCACTGCACGCGCGTTGTTAAACAATATGGTAGTTGGAGTAAGCAAAGGGTTTGAACGTAAGCTGCAATTGATGGGTGTTGGTTACCGTGCGCAAGCGCAAGGTAATAAATTGAACCTAACTTTGGGCTTTTCACATCCTGTAGAGTTCGAGATTCCAGCAGGAATCACAATCGAAACTCCTTCTCAAACTGAGGTTGTCGTTAAGGGCGCAAACAAGCAGCTTGTTGGACAAGTTGCCGCTAACATCCGCGCATATCGTAAACCAGAGCCTTACAAAGGCAAAGGTGTTCGTTATTCGGATGAGCAAGTGCGCCGTAAAGAAGCCAAGAAAAAGTAGGGTAATACGATGGACAAGAAAGCAGCTCGCTTACGTCGTGCTACTCGCGCACGTAAACAAATCAAAGAGTTGGGTGCAAACCGTCTGGTTGTACACCGTACGCCAAGACATATTTATGCACAGTTGATCGCACCTAACGGATCTGAAGTGCTAGCAGCCGCTTCGACGGTTGAAAAGGCGATCCGTGACCAAGTGGAAAAAACAGGTAATGCTGATGCCGCTAAGGTTGTGGGTAAAGTTATCGCTGAACGCGCGGTTGAAAAAGGTATCAAAGACGTTACTTTTGACCGCAGTGGTTTTAAATACCACGGTCGCGTTGCTGCATTAGCAGACGCTGCGCGTGAAGCTGGACTTCAGTTCTAGGAGACGAACATGGCAAATGTAGAAGCTCAAAACGGTGAACTGATTGAAAAGTTGATCACAGTTAATCGTGTAGCAAAAGTTGTTAAAGGTGGTCGTATCTTTAGCTTCACTGCACTGACTGTGGTTGGCGATGGCAAAGGCAAAGTCGGTTTCGGTTACGGTAAAGCACGTGAAGTGCCTGCCGCTATCCAGAAAGCGATGGAAAAGGCACGTCGCAACATGGTGACTGTGCAGCTTAAGGGTGAAACTTTACAGCACCCGGTTAAAGGCCGTCACTCAGGTTCACAGGTATATATGCAACCAGCCTCTGAAGGTACCGGTATCATCGCAGGTGGTGCGATGCGTGCGGTATTGGAAGTTGCAGGTGTACATAACGTGCTTTCAAAAGCATATGGTTCAACCAACCCAATCAACGTTGTTCGTGCAACTATCAAAGCATTGAACGACATGAAGTCGCCTCAGCAAATTGCGGCTAAGCGTGGATTGCGCGTTGACGAGATACTGGGGTAGTGAACAATGGCGAAAAAGACATTAAAAGTAACACAGACGCGTAGCTCTATCGGTCGTTTACCGAAACATAAAGCTACACTACGTGGCTTGGGTCTCCGCCGTATTGGTCACACAGTAGAGTTGGAAGACACTGCTGCAGTCCGCGGTATGGTGAACCAAGTAATTTACATGGTTAAGGTGGAGGACTAAGCGATGAAACTTAATACTCTTGCTCCTGCACCGGGTGCAAAAAGCAGTAAGAAGCGCTTAGGTCGTGGTATTGGTTCTGGTCTCGGAAAGACTGGTGCTCGTGGTCACAAAGGTCAGAAGTCACGTTCTGGCGGTACCGTGAAGCCAGGTTTCGAGGGCGGTCAAATGCCAATTCAGCGTCGTTTGCCGAAATTTGGCTTTACTTCACGTAAAGCGGCATTAACAGCTGAAGTAAACCTAGCTGAGATCGCTAAAGTTGACGGCGATGTCGTTGACTTAGCAGCGCTTAAAGCGGCTAACTTAGTTCGTAAAGACGTTTTGACTGCTAAGGTCATTAAGTCGGGCGAAATCAGTCGTAAAGTAGCTGTTAAAGGTCTTAAAGTTACAAAAGGCGCTCGCGAAGCTATTGAAGCTGCTGGCGGAAACATCGAAGGATAGGTCTCATGGCTAAACCAGGATTGGAATCAAATCGAGCGCAAGGTGGCTTGTCGGAACTCAAGCGTCGCCTGTTGTTTGTGTTAGGAGCGATTATCGTCTTCCGAGCGGGCTCCTTTGTGCCTATTCCTGGTATTGATGCCGCCGTGTTAGCTCAGCTGTTCTCACAGCAAAAGGACACCATCGTTGCCATGTTTAACATGTTCAGCGGTGGTGCACTTGAGCGCGCATCCGTTTTTGCACTGGGAATAATGCCTTATATCTCTGCTTCAATTATTATGCAATTGGCTACGGTTGTTCACCCGCGTCTAGCAGAATTGAAGAAGGAAGGTGAGGCAGGTCGTCGTAAAATTAGCCAGTATACTCGTTGGGGTACGCTAATTCTTGCTACGTTCCAGTCAATAGGGATTGCCACGGGCTTACCTAACTTGATGCCTGGCCTGGTCATTGATCCAGGCTTTCAGTTTTACTTCACCGCCGTTGTGAGTTTAGTCACCGGCACCATGTTCTTAATGTGGTTGGGTGAACAAATTACTGAACGAGGCATCGGTAACGGTATCTCTATCCTGATTTTCGTGGGTATTGTTGCGGGCTTGCCTTCTGCTATCGGTCAGACAGCAGAACAGGCACGTCAAGGCGATTTAAATATATTACTCTTGTTGCTTATTGGTGTAATCGTGTTAGCGGTTACTTACTTTGTTGTTTTCGTAGAGCGTGGTCAACGTCGTATCGTTGTAAACTACGCCAAGCGTCAGCAGGGACGTAAAGTATTCGCGGCTCAAAGCACACACTTGCCATTGAAAGTTAATATGGCGGGTGTAATACCACCAATCTTTGCATCAAGCATCATCCTGTTCCCGGGTACAATTGCGACCTGGTTTGGATCAGGTGACGGTGTTGTTGCTGATGTTTTGCAGCAAATTTCGATGACTTTATCTCCAGGTCAGCCACTTTATGTGTTACTATATGCGGCTGCGATTATTTTCTTCTGCTTTTTCTACACGGCGTTGGTATTCAACCCGCGTGAAACGGCAGATAATCTGAAAAAATCTGGAGCGTTCATTCCGGGTATCCGCCCAGGTGAACAAACGTCTAGATACATCGATAAAGTAATGACTCGCTTGACATTGGCAGGCGCGCTATACATTACCTTTGTATGTTTGGTTCCTGAGTTTATGATGATCGCTTGGAACGTTCAGTTCTACTTTGGTGGCACTTCGCTACTGATTATTGTGGTAGTCATCATGGACTTTATGGCACAGGTACAGACTCATATGATGTCTCATCAATACGATTCTGTGCTTAAAAAAGCTAACCTTAAAGGCTACGGCCGCTAAGGTTGGATAGAAACGGAGAGTAGCAATGAAAGTTCGTGCTTCCGTGAAGAAAATCTGCCGTAACTGCAAAATCATCAAGCGCAACGGTGTTGTGCGCGTGATTTGCACTGATGCAAAGCATAAGCAACGGCAAGGTTGATTCGAAGGAAAGGGCGGCGGCTTTAGGGTCGCCACCTTTAGTATTTGCAATTCGGCAATCGGTTGAGTATCCTAACGGGCTTTTCAACTGAAGCCTACAAAAAAAGGAGACGTGTTAGTGGCCCGTATCGCTGGCATTAACGTTCCTGACAATAAACA
>NZ_CAXGLS010000035.1:0-25130 GCF_964010655.1 uncultured Idiomarina sp. | reverse complement strand
AACCACGCAAAAATGCGCCGTTCACTGGATAAGTAAAATAAATACTCAGGATGCCACTGCACGCCGATAATAGGACGCTCAGCATGCTCAGTGGCTTGAATAAACTCGTCCAAGTCCCAACCAACCGCCTGCATTCCGTCGCCCGGTCGTGTCACCACTTGATAGTGCAAACTATTCACTCGCAACTTACGCTGCCCCACTACCTGACGCAGTCTCGAGTGATGCTTTAACCAAACTTGCTTGGTCGGCAATAGACCCGGACGGTTGTAGGTTCGTTTACGCAAGGAGCGGATATTTTGGTTCAGTTCCCCACCCAACACGACATTAATTAATTGTGCGCCACGACATATTCCAAGCATCGGTGTATCGGTCTTTAACGCCCACCGAATCCACTCAATTTCTAATGCATCACGAGCCGGATCATAGTCACCATCCGGCTTTGCGCTTTGACCATAATGATTGGGGCTGATGTCATCTCCCCCACCAATGATCAGTGCATCGACATCAGCATTACGTGATACGTGATGCCTAGTACTCACGCGGATGGCTTTTGCGCCCAACAACCACAACGTGAGCTGCGTACACCACCATGAAGGAGACCAGCGGCGAGCATTGCCCGTTACCACCACGCGCGGTCGTTCAGCCATGATGCTACCCTATCGGTCCATGCGGATTCATCAACACCTAATAACGGCCTATCTGCCGCCAAAAAGGCATCCTTCCAATACGTCAGTGCAGCCGTGTCATTTGCTAACTGCTCGACCACCCACCAACTACGCCAAGCCGTGTCAAGTTGCCAGCCTATTCGCTCAATATGACAGTTGGGTAGACGAAAATGAAAGGTAGGCCGTGCACCCACTTTGGCATCGCCCACGGCTTTGGTTACAACCTCGGGCCGCCAATACGCAAAAAGCGGCAACATATCTAATGCGCGGTTACGGGACGCATTAAATTTGAGGTAGTCATCAATTAATTGCCCTTCACTGACCTCAGATTGCTGACACAAATGCCGAATGTACGCCTCAGGATACTTATCAATATAAGGGCTCATTTTACGGGTCGTATCAACCTTGAGCGCTTTAAACAACCACCACTGTAGCAACGAAAATGCCTGCAAATAACGCAATACATCGTTGCTGTCTTCACTCGCTACTTGAGGATTAATATGCACTCCGTAAGCAGCTATCCAAGATTCATCCGTACCTTTAGCACCCGCCTCTCTGAGTGCCTCAATAATCGGAAACAAACATTCACATTGCTGCAACGTCATCGGTGGGCAAACAATTTCCATGGGAACCATGCGCTCGGCCAAGGCGTGTAATTCTTCTAGCCAAATATGTTCAGCTGTACCACTGGTCGGCTGCTCTCGTGCGATACGTTTTAAATAACTCCAATCTAACTCAATATGAAAGGTACCGAGTTGTTCATGTTGGATACTGCGTTCGGCGAGGGATATATGATCGACTTGACCTTTGAGATGGGATTGCAGTACCTCGAGCGTCTGCTGTACTGATAGCCCACTGAATTCGATTTCGAAGCCAATGGTGCGCAGCTGACCAGAATCAGTTTCTGGCCGCTGCAACGGTTTAAATTGATTAGTTGTCGTCTGTGTCATCCTCGAACTCGATTGAGAACTCACCTGCTGGCCCCGGGAAAACCACTGGACTTTCGAATCCATCGGGGCTCACACTGGCAACTCCAAAAATGTAGTTATCAATCACTACGTTCTCAAGCGTATATTCGTTCACATCACCCACGTAGCGACTCCACTGCCATTGTGGCTCAGAGGTAAGACGCCAGTACACTTTGTAACCCATGACATTTTCTTCGCCACGCGCGTCGTTCCAGGTGAGTGTGGTCGACGGTTGCACGGCACCGCGAATATCTACGTTCTGCGGCGGTTCAGGCGCCCAGCTCATACCGGCCAATGAAACCGCATTCAACGCCGTTAACTTAGCCGCGTAATCAAAGTCCACACCCTCAATAGTGTCACCGTACTCAATCCCGTTCTCCGTGCGCAAGTCCTGATGCTGACGATTATAATTCTCGTTAGTTTCCATAATACGTACTCCCGGATACCCTAGGTCATTAAACGGTCGGTGATGACCACCACGACCAAAGCGATCCAAGCGGTAAACAATCATGGTATCTAAGTTGGCAATATAACGGTCAGCCATGGTATCGATATAGCGCGCTACATTACGTGAAGGCGAGTCATTTTCGCCACCATAAAACCGTCGCATGGTCGCCTCGCGATCGGTTTCATCCATTCGAGTTCCCTCAGCAAAAATGCGGGCGGTGGTGTTATTGATCACCCCATTGATACCTTCAATATTGCCAATCATGTCGTTATTCAGGACGGCCATGATGCGCCATTTATTTTGCTTTGCCTTGCGCGCAAGAATTTTACCACCGAACAAGCCTTGCTCCTCGCCAGACAGCGCCGCATATACTATCGAGCCATCAAAGTTATACTGACTGAGCACTCGCGCGGCTTCGAGCGTACCCGCCACACCCGAAGCGTTATCATTAGCGCCTGGCGCATCGGAAGTCGCATCCATCACATCGCTGACCCGCGAGTCAATATCACCGGACATCATCACATAACGGTCGGGATCCGTTGAGCCACGCTGAATCGCAATCACACTTTTTACTTCGGTCGCATCAGGAATACGATCTTCGCCCTCGACAATATCCGATACATACATCACTTCAAGACAACCACCACAGTCAGCGGAAATGCGTTGAAACTCTTGGTAAACCCAGCGTCTTGCAGCACCAATGCCACGAGTATCAGATTCCGTTTCGGATAAGGTATGACGAGTGCCAAAACTCACTAACTTACGAATATCCTGTTCAATTCGTTTAGCACTTACGGCATCGGCAATGTCGTGTAATTTTTGCTGGTCGTTGTACGTGATAGCATCTTGAGCCTGAACACCACCCGCCAATAGCAGACCAAGACCGAGAGTCACGGAGGAAAGTTTTTTCATATTGTTTTCACCATATTTGGACTGTATTTAACGATTATGGTGAGAAAAAATAGATTTGCAATCCCGCGGCGATGATTCCGCGAGACTGCAAGTTGTATAAGTGTAAACTAGTGAGGCTGTTGAGGCTGGCTCAAAGAATGTTTAATCTTTTTTGTGATCTGTACCGGGTAGTGCAGGTCAACACAGCGACTATCCGGCGTGTAGTCCAAAGGAGCGTCTTTTAAAATATCACGTAAGCGCTGTCCATCCATTTCTGCACAACACGCAATCACATCATTTAATAGCGACTCAACCTCCGTCCAAGCAAGCGAATGCTCAGATGCACGACGAATACGAGGGTGAGGAGTGAGGCGATCGGTATTGCCGATAATTAACTCTTCGTATAGCTTTTCGCCCGGTCGCAGCCCGGTGATTTTGATCTCGATGTCACCATGAGGGTTTTGCTCATCTTTAACAGTTAAACCCGACAACCGAATCATTTGTTTCGCCAAGTCATAGATTTTAATCGGTTCGCCCATGTCCAAAACAAACACATCGCCTTGATCGCCCATAGCACCTGCCTGAATAACGAGCTGGGCGGCTTCAGGGATAATCATAAAGTAACGCGTAATATCCTTGTGAGTGAGCGTAATGGGTCCGCCCTTCTTGATCTGTTCTCTAAATTTAGGCACAACAGAACCCGAAGAACCCAGCACATTCCCAAACCGCACCATACAAAACGCAGTTTTATGGGTCGTTTTAGCGAGTCCTTGTAGGATCAGCTCAGCCAAACGCTTTGTCGCCCCCATCACATTGGTAGGACGGACGGCTTTGTCGGTAGAAACCAAGACAAACTTCTCGACACCTGCGTCAATCGCTGCTTGCGCAGTGTA
Source organism: uncultured Idiomarina sp. (assembly GCF_964010655.1). Lineage (NCBI taxonomy): Bacteria > Pseudomonadati > Pseudomonadota > Gammaproteobacteria > Alteromonadales > Idiomarinaceae > Idiomarina > uncultured Idiomarina sp. The sequence continues at coordinate 21,265 of NZ_CAXGLS010000035.1, read as the reverse complement.
TAAAGTACCCAGTACATTATTTCTCGCTGCCTGTATAATGTTCATCTCCACCATGGGGACATGTTTATACGCAGCGGCATGATATATCGTATCGATACGATGCGAATTCATCACCGATTTCAGGGTAATCTCATCTTGCACAGAACCCACAAATGGGAAAATAGCCACGTCTGGATAGGTTTGTGTGAGCTCTTCATGAATATAATACAGCGAAGGCTCTGACCACTCGTATAAAATAAGTGCCTTGGGCTTCTGTGCAGCAACTTGACGACACAATTCTGAGCCAATCGACCCTCCTGCGCCCGTGACCATCACCGCTTTACCGCGGACGTTCTGAGTCAACAGATCCATTTGCGGCGCGACCGCATCTCGTCCGAGCAGGTCTTCAATATTCACCTCGCGCAACTCATCAATTTTTGCATCCCCGGCAATAATATCGGCCATACCGGGAATGGTTTGTACAGTGACGGGTAAGTGCGATAGCATTTCAAGTGCGTTCCGACGTGTTGAACGCGATGCACTTGGAAATGCCAACAGTATCCGTTTGACGTCAAGCTTGTGCGTCAGTTCGCCAATTTTGCTGACAGGAAATACAGACAAGTTCTGTATCATTGCACCTTGCAACGTTTCATCGTCGTCGACAAAGGCAACCGCGTGATATTCACGCCCATGTATCAGCGCATGTGCCAGTTGGCGCCCTGCCTCACCCGCGCCATAAATAATGACGTTGTCTTTCGGTCGCGACTGCACCTGACGAAACACAGAACGCGCCCCAAAACGCGAAGCGGCGATAAAAATAAAGGCTGACAAACTATAAATAACAACAACGTTGAGGTTAACGCGAGCATCCATCAGCGCACTAAAAAGCACCAACGCCGAGGAAGAGGCGAGCATACCAAATACAACCGCTCGAAATGCTTTCGAACCGATATAGCGCGTAACTGAACGATAAAGACCTAATTTATAAAACAAAAATACTGAAGCTACGGAGAGCACAAAAGCAAAAGCAACATCGTTCCAATTGCTCGGCAGGTAGAACACTCGAGCATCAACACTCACGGCAAACCACAGTGCCAGCATAATGCCAAGCACATCAACGGTTGCAGCGACCACCCGCTTTAAATTTCTTGGCAGAGCCAAAAGTTGAACCAGCATATTACGCTTAATCCTCAATTCTCAAAAAATCCCTTTATGCAACGAGACGCTATTGTAAGCCGACACTTGGCTAAAATAAATAATAAAACCGTGTATTATGGATAGTATATCTGATTGTCTGATTTTTGCATTATTAGCACACAAAGATTTTCAATCATTAACGCTCTGCAACGGTTGTCTCCGCACAAACGCGTTGTCGCTGTGCATCGATACGTTGCCGCGCTGCAGCCTGAAACGAATAGATCCTGAGTACACGTTGAAATCGTGTTAAATATTGGCACTGAAATGCTTGATTAGGCGGCAGCCAGTCCATCGGACCCTGAGCGCCTTTACGACGGTTGGTACTATCATCGACGGCAAACAGATTAATAGGATCATTAGCAAAACGCTCACGTTGAGCGCGATCCCACCGATCCGCGCCATGCGTCCAGGCCCATTTGAGCGGTACTAAGTGGTCAACATCTAAGTCGTCCGCACTTAGGAATGAGCGTCCCGTATACGGGTCCAGCCAGTGTCCTCGCACCACACGACAGCCATCTTCACTCAAGGTAACCGCGACACTCGATAACCGTGCGAGTAACTCATGACGCGTGTTCATACAGTCGTCATCATCGTCTTTCCAACGTCCAAACGCCGAACGTTGATACGCTTTTACTTCATCTGAACGGGCAGACGCTGCCGGCTTATACCCTTTTGGCAATCGTCCGCCATCGGCTAAGCAATCTTTTAAATTGGGATAAGCGGTAAACCGCTTTGTGCGATCATAGTAGGGACTACTTGGCGTATGACAGATACCAGACTGGGACTGTTTAACAACATCGTCCACCGACGTCTGTGCACTCGCCAAAAAGCTATAACTCGTTAACCATAACGCCAGCAAAGTGATAATAAAGGGGGCAACACGCATGGGACAACGCCATAGTCCAGTGATGCCCCCCTTTTACGCGAACTGATTTGTAAGTTCAAGCGTACATTTGAATCAGCTGACCATCCTCCGCCAGTCGATACAAATAGAGCCATCGATTCTGAACCAATGGTTTAAAACTCGGACTCGCGTCCAGCGCTTGCTTGATCTGTGATTCTGTTGCCTCAACGACCACCTGAAGCCGACACGGCCGGTGCCGCCATTGCGTGCCATCCCAAACCGACTGCAATGACAGGCCGATACGCAGATCGCCACTGTTACCCTCAAAAACTCCGACATTTTGCGCCACACGGTTATGTAATAACTTATTACCACTACCGAGCCGCGTCGGTGCAGTCACCGACGTGAGATACTGCCAGTTTATCCAGTGAGCAACGACACCCGGAGCACTGATTAAGGCGGCCAAAATACTCGCATCAGGGTCCTGCTGGGCATCGTAATCGTGCAAAAACGCACGTCCGTCTAAGTCGATCGAAGCCGTACGTTGCCGTGACGCGATAATCATCATAAAGTTATCTGCCAGCCCCCATTCCGGTCGAACCTCGGCCCAATCACGCGTTTTCTTGAACAGACCAGCCAAACGGTTCAAACCCGAACGCGTTTGCGGATATTGCTTGCGGTCCCGAACCGCTTCACTCGCCTGTTCAAAGGCTTGCCTTACAGCGTCCGGAAACGCCTCACTGAGGGGCAAAATTCTATCCGTCACAGTCTCATGTAACCCCGCATAGAATCGCGTCCGTTCTGGAATATCAATGCCTCGCGTCGACAGTGCTTGCCGGATGTCCGGCTGATTCAACAACTGGCACATGAGTCGGGCATTAATGGCGCCACTCTGTCCCCCGCATGCACCACAATTCATCGCTGCGCGTTGCGGATTATTTTCATGATGCGAACTGTGTCCAACCCAAACAAAGTGATCTGCAAAGTGCGTAATCCCCAAACTGGTTAACGTACCCGCCAATGCATCAAGCAGCGGTTGCTCATTGTCGGCTAAATTGATAGTCAAGTCCGACTGCGGCGTGTCAGTCGCTTCCACCTCATTATGAGCACTAAATAAGCCAATGCCTTTCGCTAAACCGAGCACCTCAACAGCATTGAGACTTGAGGTTGGCGTGTCCAACAGTTCACCGATGGCTGTAATCGTTGCACTGGGGGTCGCCACGTCTTTCTCAGTCACCCAGAGTTGTGGAGTTAAGAGCCCGGGTAACTGGGGACGCCGCTGTCCTTGCGAGCGAAAGCCAATCGGTAGACCAAAAAAGCCAGCAACCCCGATACTGGCAACCCCAGGTTGGGCATCAAGCGCGCGTCTTAGCGGCTCAGATCGGACATCAATACAAAAAGCCGCCTGCATTGTAGGATACGCTTGCTGCGCGCCCTCAGATTTAGACGCCAAGCGATAATTGAGAAGCTGTTTATGCTCATAAGCACGTTGACATTGCCAAAGTATTTTCTGAGATTGCTCAACACGCTCACAATCGCGTTGGCAACGAGCCGCTTGTTGAGCAAAGCGTTGGCTGAGTCGATTAAATAGCTCAGTCGAAGTGTCCTTAGCCCACTGCCATAAAACGTAGTCCCATGCCAAACGAATGCCCAGCAGCGACAGCACCGGTTCAATATTATGGTGCGGCGCAGAAGGATCCCAATCACGGTAACGCAGCGCCGAGGACCACCCGAGGACATCGATCAATAGCGCAAACAAGTAATAATTCAGCGCATCTTCGCTGTAATGTCGTAACCAATCATCCGCCAACATGCGAAAAAGCGCATCGATATCATCCGGTAAGGGATCAAAGTAGTCGGGTAGCTGACTTTCTGCCATCAACGTTGCGATGCCTTTATCCTCTCGTACAACCGTCAACCAACCACGATACAAACCATTGTCGGGCTGTGATTCGTCGACAAACCGCTCAGGAAACTCGGTGTGTAAACCACAAAACTGACTAATTTGCAGTACCACCTCATCTTTCCAGAGCATTTTGCGCTGCCGTGCTTGTAGCTGATCGACAATGTCTGTGACATTAAACCAGCGCGGCAATCGTTGTGGCTCAGATAAACATTTTGTCGCATCCGTGGGCAGCATCTGCTCATCAAGATGACCTTGCAACAGTTGCTGACGATAAAATGCGCGGTCCATCACTAAATCGATATCTGACACATACTTCCAAATCGCTGACACGCGCTCGACGGGCTTGTCGGTAAAAAACCAGCATGGATTTACCGCAATCGATTCGGCGAGCGGCCACATCGGCGCAACGCGCGCACACTGCTGACGGGCCAGTTGGATAAACTCACTCATGATGCCGACTTCTCCTCATCTACTGAATCATAGCGATGCCGATCCTCAGGTCGTGGCCACAGCCATAAAGCCAAGCGCGTAAACCACTCATCGATATAAAGACCCGCGTTTAAACGAATAAACCAGCGCTGACTCACCGCATGAGCCACATGTTGTTCTAACCACCAATACAACGCGACCAGCATAATAAACCAAGCAGCAACAGCTAAATCGAGTCCAATATGCACCCGTCCATCTTGCATAATTTGGGCGGCAGACAGTGTCAATGCGGTGTAGATAGCCACCCAGACAAGCGCCAGCAGAATGCTCTTTGGCCAACTAAATTTATGCGCTTGTGACATCAATAAAGTAATAGAAAGGCTCAGTAAAACAGCCGCGGTCGGCTTAAAGTGCCCAAAACTAAACCACAACGCTAAGTTGATCATGACTAAACTGACCAGGAACCAGCCCAACGTCACCCAACTGTTACGAACCAACACATTATGAATGGGACGTACCGTACCCGATGATAAAAATGCGTAAGCTTTATATAAGGAGTGTGCGACCAAGTGCAGGAGCGCCAGACTATAGTAACCTAACGCGATTTCTAACAGCATCAATCCCATTTGCGCACAGGTGGACCATGCCAAACGAATTTTAATACTGATTCGAGTCGACATGATTAAAATGGCTAACCCGCACGAAACCGCGCTCAATAGGCCAAGTAACCAACGCGCCGCTTCTGCCTCGGTCAGCAAGGGCGCAAAACTCAGCAGCAAAAAGCCGCCCAAATTAACGATGCCTGCGTGCAATAACGACGACACCGAAGTCGGTGACTCGACAACTTGCATCAACCAGCCGTGAAATGGCATCTGAGCACAACTCAGCAACGCGGCAATGACCAAGGTTATCATGGCACCCAGTGGCACCACGCCCGTTGCCGAGAAGTAATCTAGCGTGCCCGAAAGGGTCGGATCGCCTGACCATAGATATAACTGAATAAAACTGACCGCCAACAGCGCTTCAGTGATGCGCGCCGTAATCATGCGTTTATGGGTTGCCAATACAGCGCGCGAGCGCTCCGGATAGAACAACAACAAGCGGTGCAAACACACGCTGATGCTCACCCAGCTTAACCAAAACAGAATAAAATGGTTGGCAATCAAGGTGACCGTCACGCTCGCTAAACAGCCAATCATCCATCCCATCGCGCGCGGTCGACTCGGCTCAAGCGCAAAGTTTCGCCAGGTGTACCGCAACACCACCCAACTCAACAAAGCCACCATCACCAATAACGTCACACGCAATTCATCGACTTGAATCCAGTTCAACGTGGTTGCTCCCCTCGTTCTATTTAACTGCGCCGTAGTATCTCGACTTGTCATAATTAAGTAAAATAGATATATACTATTATACTATTCTATTTAAAAGAACGATTGCCCTCACCATGAATTATCGTCATCTGTATTACTTTTGGTCGGTCGCAAAAACAGGTCATTTGACACACACCGCTCAACAACTGCATGTGTCGCAATCGGCGCTATCCAGTCAAATTAAGCAATTAGAGGAGTGGCTCGGACAAACTCTATTTGAGCGCGAAGGGAGACGATTAAAGCTGACGCAAGCAGGCTACATCGCTAAGCAATATGCCGATCGCATTTTCGCAGAAGGACAAAGCTTGGTCGAGCAACTCAAACAAGGTAAGACCAGTCAAACCAGTGTCGTACGTATTGGACACGCATCGACCATGTCACGTAACTTTGTAGAACAATTTATTGCGTCGCTCATGAGTCCTTCACCGCAACCCTTTCGTTTACACTCAATGTCGACTCATCAGTTGCTGACCGAACTTGCCGAACATCGGATTGATATTGCACTGGCAAATACCGATGTGGCGGGCCACGATGAAGATATTTGGCAAAGCCGTTTATTAGCGCGCCAGCCGGTATCGATTATCGGTGTGCCAGGCTTACCCATTCAATCACTCAGCGATCCAGCACTAAAGGAATGCGCCTGGGTACTCCCGCCAACGAGTGCGCCGTTGCGATCAGGGTTCGACATGCTAGCGACTCAGTATCAATGGGCGCCTCGCGTGATAGCCGAGGCCGACGATATGGCAATGTTGCGATTATTAGCGCGCGACGGTGGTGCGCTTGCAGTTATTCCCGATGTTGTGGTGAAAGACGAGCTTGATAGTCAGCGCTTACAACGCTATGTCACGCTTCCCAACCTATTCGAGCAGTTTTATGCGATTACCATTAAACAACCGTTCCAACATCCGTGGCTCAGCCGGCTGTTGGCGCGCTATGACTGATTAACGTGTTCGATTACGCACAAACTCACGACGTAACGCTTCCAACTCAGCTTTGGTCAATAGTTGCTGTATATTCCGCGTCTTCGGAGAATGACAATAACGCATGTGCGCTCTGTCCTTTAATGTCTCATCAAGTTGTCGGTTTATTGAGGTCCAATCGATAGTCATCACGTTATCCTCAGCCTAGGGAATTTCGCCGAAGGCTCTGAGCTATTCGGGGGGGTCACTCGAGCCGTTCAGCGATGTATTAACAATAGGTCTTGAATAGGTATTTAACAAGGTAGTTACGCGTAAAAGGTTCGTAAAGGTGAGTACCTACCAACATACCGTCTTTCTCATATTGGCTAGGTGCGACAATTTGTCGCATGGTCAAATCCCATCCGAGACGTAAACTAGGTCGAAAATTTACGTGTGACGCTAGGAAACCTTAATCATGCAATCGACGTTTAAAATGACACGCATAACGGCTTATCTCATTTCGGCACTCGCCATATTCAACAGTTCAGCGCAAACAACGGACGCACCCACCGAAGTCATAAAAATAAAAGGTCACGAGCCGCACGATGCGCTAGGCAATTTATCGCGCCAACTGAGCGAACAAGGCGTCGACTTTTCGGCCGCAGGCGGTGTCTCGGCGTTACCGGTGATGAACGGCATGATGGGCGATCGCATCAAAGTCATTATTGATGGAGCAGAGCTCACTGCGGCTTGTGCCAACCAAATGAACCCTCCTCTATCTTATGTTTCCGCCAACCAAGTCAAATCAACCCAAGTGATTGCGGGGCTCACCCCCGTCCGCAGCGGTGGCGACAACATCGCTGGCGTTATCAACTTACAACAAATGCGGGCACAGTTTGCCGATACCGAAAGCCTCTCTTGGCAACGCGGTTACGTCGTGGGTGAGTATCAAAGTAACGGTGACCAATGGCTTGCCGGTATCGGTGCGCATTGGGCGAGTGACACTTGGTCTATCGATTATCAAGGCGCTTACGAGCAGTCAAAAAGCTACGATGATGGCAACGGAGATAAAGTACTCGATACGCTTTATGAGTCACAAAATCATGCGTTGACGATGGCATGGCGCGATAGTCAGCAACAACTGAGCACCAAAATCACAGCGCAAATGATCCCGTATCAAGGCTTTCCCAACCAATACATGGATATGACAGATAATCAAAGTCTGGGCGCACATATTCAATATCAGCGTGAACTCGCCACAGGCGGCCAACTGACCGGCTATGTTAACTGGCAGTCAGTTGAACACGAGATGGGCTTCTTCAGCCCAGAAAAACCTGGCATGATGCCAATGGTGACCGATGCCACCGATCGCAGTTACAAACTTCATTGGCACTTGCCAACGCAACAGATAGGCGCATATAGCAGTCAAATCACGTTAGGTCATGAACTGTTCGATTACCAATTAGATGATTACTGGCCAGCATTGGCGGGTTCGATGATGATGGGTCCAAATCCGTACATCAATATTAACAATGGACAACGACAGCGCATCGCCGTATTCGCCGATTCTGATACGGATATCGCCGACAACTGGGTGTTAAATGCCGGTATTCGCATTGAACATGTACGTACCGATGCCGACGAAGTTCAACCCTACAACGACAGTCCAATGATGGGGATGCCGAATGTCGACGCTACGGCGGCAACCGCCTTTAATCAGGCAGACCGAGAGCAAACAGACAACTTAGTCGATGCGACCCTGGCAACAAAATATACCATCGATCCGCAGCAAAGTTTGGAGTTGGGCATCGCTCGAAAAAATCGTGCGCCTAATTTATATGAACGTTACAGCTGGGGTCGCGGTGTCATGGCTACGACAATGATCGGCTGGTTTGGCGATGGTAATGGTTATGTGGGTCGTATCGACTTGCAACCTGAAACGGCGACAACATTAAAAGCAACCTACCAACGTGACGATGCTAACAACACCTGGCAATTCAGTGTCAGTCCTTTTTACTCACGCGTTGATGACTACATCGATGCCAACGTTATCGATACATTCAATCGCGGCACCCAACCTAGTACGGCACGCAATATTCTGCAAATGACCAATGTCGATGCCACTTTAAAAGGTATCAGTGCACACTACACCTATCGTTGGACCCAGGTACTTGGTGCCGATGAATGGCAGTTACGCTCGTCCGCAAAATACACCCACGGTGAGCAAGCCTCGGGTCGTGAGCTGTATCAGATTCAACCACTCACCATCCGCGTTGAGCTGAGTCAACAGTGGGGCCATTGGCGCCAAACAGTCCGCGTTGAACACGTTGAGCAGAAAGATCGTGTCGACCAGCAGCGCCTCGAAAATCGTACCGACGCCTATCAGGTTGTCGATTGGCAAGTGAACTACACTCGAGCAAACTGGCAACTTAATCTCGGTATCACCAACCTACTTGATGAATTTTATCGACAACCATTAGGCGGCGTGAGCATCGCAGCGCAAAAAGCCGGACAAACTCAAGGCTTCGAGAATGTGGCTGGCGCAGGACGCTCAATTAACTTTGGCGTTCGTTATACATTTTAAGTAAGCTGATACATCGCTAAGCGTTACCGAGATAACTGATGATCTTGCTTCTCTATATGGCGGCGCTACGTAATCGCCGCCTATCATTGCTGGGTATGTTTGCGTGCTTACTCGTTGAAATCGTCCTGCTCAATTTACTGATAGCCTTTAACGGGGCCGCAAGCAACCCATTCAGCGCGGTGTTATTAATTCCGCTCATCATGGCGTGTGTTTGGCTGCCCCATGCAGGTGCCGTCGCCATCGTCGGATTAAGTATCGCCGCGCAATGGACGCAGTGGCAATTTACTCACATGGATACGAACCATGCACTATTGGCTCACGCGCAAGGCATGTTAGTCAGCTTTACTATCACCAGCGTGTTAATCATGACGGTGGTGTTTTATCTACGCCATCGTCTTGCCCAGCAAGAGGAAAAATTACATGCTTTACGCGAAAAACAATTGCGAAACGAGCAACTACTCGCCATAGGCACAGCGGCAGCACAACTGACCCATGAACTGGCAACCCCGACACAGGCGGCGCAATGGTTACTTGAGGAGGGGGTAGAGAAAACGCAACCAACGCCAGCATGGCTCAGCGATCTCAGTGCACAGCTCTCGCACATAACACACAAATTGACACAGTGGCGGCAGGTCACTGATGACGTCCGTCACCAACGCACGGTGGCGGTGAACGCGCGTGAGTTAGCGTCAGAGATTCAACATTTAATGCAGTTGGTGCGACCCGAGGTTGCAATCAACTGGCATATCGAGGCGCAACTTGACACACTTAAAGTCAATGCTGATCGTACGTTGTTACCCGCGCTGAGTAATGTAATTGTCAACGCGTGCGATGCTCAAAAACGTGTCAATGATGAGCCCGTTAGCGTCTCGTGTAGCCATAAAAATAACACGCTATTCATTGAAATCCGTAATGCGGGTCATACAGAAAACCTCAAGCAACTCGGCCAACGTTTACTACCGAGCAGTAAAGGGCACGGCGCAGGCGCGATTATAAGCAATGCAACGCTCGAGAAATTTGGCGGCACTTTACGCTGGGAACACGTTAACCATGAGGTAATCACTTGGATCACGCTACCGTCATCATCATAGACGACGATGCGAGTTATCGTCGTGTGTTACAGCGCAGACTGGCACAAAAAACGAGTTTCGAGATACTCGCCTTTGCCTCGACGCAAGCGGCACTCGCCGAGCAGACGGCAACGCCGTGCCACGGCATTATTCTCGACATGATGCTGTCAGATGAGTCAGGTCTGGATGCAATTACTCGACTTAACCATCACTTCTCGCCCGCTCACTTAATCATGCTGACAGGCTACGCAAGCATTGCCACAACCGTTGAGGCGATGCGGCGCGGAGCGACTGATTATCTAGCCAAGCCCATCGAACTTAATGCGCTTATTCAACGGTTGATGCCTGAGCAAACGTATCACAGCGACGTTGAAGAACAGACCACGCTGACACCGGCACAGCTCGAATGGGAGCACATTCAGCGAACCCTCCTCGCTCACCAAGGTAACATCAGTGCCACGGCCAAAACATTGGGCATGCACCGCCGCACATTACAACGTAAGTTACAAAAACTTTCGCCGCGTCGCTGAATCGACAATCGACTAGACTAGACATTTATACATTTTGTTTTATATTTGTTAGTCACTAAATATAAAAATACGCTAGTTATTATATTCTAGGTATTAGAGGTGTGATTTATGTCATCGTCGCGTGCATTCACGTTACATCAAACCGGGTTAATGAACTCTGTCTCGGAGCGCGCTTTCGATAATATCGCCTACTTAGCCAAACTTATCTTCAACACCGATATCGTTTTAATTTCTCTCATCGATGACGACCAACAGTGGTTCAAAGCCAAAATCGGGCTTTCACTATGCGAAACACCCGTTGATATCTCAATTTGCCAATTTACCATTCAAAGCGACGAACCCTTTATTATTAATGACGCGCTTACTGACAGTCGCTTCGTCAATAATCCGTTGGTTACCGGTTATCCATACATTCGCTTCTATAGTGGCATTGCACTTCACGCGCCCAATGGTCAGCGCATCGGGACACTATGCCTCATTCATGGCGCGCCACGCACAATCAGTAGCCAAGAGCTTAAGATCCAGCGCCATCTGGTGCACATGATCGAGTATGAAATCATGCGCCGCTCACAAGCCCCGGTGCAAGGTACTGTTCAACCGAGTCGCCTCAACGAAGTCATCATCAAGGCACAACACCTGTTGTTGACCAGTCACAACGACAAACTGACGTTCGATATTCTGCTCGATGACATACTCAAACTCACCTCCAGCGCATTCGGGCTGATCGGGGAGGTGCTCTACGAGGATAACAGTCAACCCTATTTAAAGGTACATAGCCTCACCAACATTGCCTGGAGTGCCGAGACAAATGCGCTGTTTGAACGTAATAAAACCGATGGACTTGAGTTTCGAAACCTCGATAACTTACTCTGTAAACCGCTTGTAACCGGTGATGTCGTCATTACTGATAACGCTATCGAGGACAGTCGTTCAGGCGGAACACCTTACGGCCATCCGCCAATCAAAAACTACGTCGGGATTCCGGTTTATTCGGGCGAGACCATGGTGGGTTTAATCGGCCTTGCCAACGGTATCAACGAGTACACCAGCACCTTCGTTGATTCACTGCATGCGCTCATCTCTGTCGTTGGGGTATTAATTGAGCGCAATCGGATGGTGCAGGAACGCAAACAATTTACCGTCAGTTTGCAATATGCCGCCTACCACGATGAACTCACAGGACTGCCCAATCGACGCAAACTCGATCAAGAAATCAAATCACTGACGCACCGGCAACAACCCAGTCAATTTTCAGTCTGCTACATCGACTTGGATAGTTTTAAGCCCATCAATGACAACTACGGTCACGAAGTCGGCGATAAAATACTTAAGTTAGTTGCCAAACGTATCAAGCACCTAATTGGCACTCAAGACTCTGTTGCCCGGATCAGCGGAGATGAGTTCGTTATCGTCCTTAACGCGCCAGCGAACGACACAGATTATCAAAAAATAACCGATACCCTTGCTCAACCCTATGCCATCGACGATATCATGATTAATTTGTCAGCAAGCATGGGCGTGGCGGTTTACCCCAATGATACACAGCATGCGGACCAACTCATCCGTTTTGCCGATCAGTCCATGTATCAAGCAAAAAGCGAAGGTAAAAACCAAGTCAGTATACACGATGCGAAAAAGGCATCGGCGCGAGAGCACAAGATCGAACTTATCAAAGAGCTCATGTACGCCATTGATGATCGACAAATTGAATGTGTCTACCAGCCCAAGTTTGATATGAACACAAATACTGTGGTCGGTGTGGAGGTACTGAGTCGCTGGCGTCACAAAAAACGCGGCTTACTGATGCCCGGCGCCTTCATTCCTCAAGTTGAGGGCTCACAAGCGGCTATCGCGCTCGATCATTATGTACTTAACGAAGCGCATCAGTTACAGGCCGTTTGGCGGCGTTCCGGTCGAGACCTGAATCTCAGCGTGAATATCGGCGGTGATTACTTTACGAGTGAATTATTTAAGCGTCGTCTCGAAGCAATGGCAGAATCCAACACTGGGCGAAACAATGGCATCACGCTGGAAATACTAGAAACCACAACCATCGACGATCTTGATGAAGCAGTAGAAATACTGAACCGTTGCCATGAGTGCGGTTATCGCACCGCGCTCGATGACTTTGGTACGCACTATTCCTCACTGACGTACTTTAGACGCTTACCGGTGGATGAAATCAAAATCGATCGCAGTTTTATTACCAACCTCAAGCCAAATACCAATGACGAGGCGATCGTCGAGAGTATCATTTACCTGTCACGACGCTTCAATCGCGACGTAGTGGCAGAAGGTGTCGAGACTCAAGAGCAAGCTGATCATCTGCAAGCACTGGGCTGTCATCTGATCCAAGGTTACTTAATTTCTCCCCCTGTCAGCTTAGAAGAATTGAACTACAGCATGGTTTTGTCATAAAAGTTTCATTTAAATCCTTATAATGAACGGTCGATAGTTATAAAATACTCAACCCTTAGACCTATCGCCATGCGTCGTTCACTCTTAGATAATGGGATTTCAATGTCGATTAAGCAGAAGTTATACCTACTCGGCACCGGGGTTATCGTTGCCCTACTCGTGTTAATGGGAATATTTCTTTTCTCCCAAGCTCAAATCAAAACCATCAACAACGCCGAGCAGCAAAAGGCAAAGCTCAGTCACCTCATCAGCGAGCTTCGTATCGCCGAGAAAAATTTCTTGCTCGATAGCGACCTCAAATACAGCGAATCAGCCAAGCAACAAATTAACCATATTCAAGAGACTCTGAAACAACTCAAACAGACCGTTGATTATCCCACGGTCTTGAGCCGACTAGAACGCATCGAGACGACCGTAAGTGAGTACCAACAGCGTTTTTCAGCGCTTGAGCAGGCGATGATAGAACGCGGTTTAACAAGAAAACTCGGCGCTTACGGCGCATTGCGCGAGGCGACCCACCAACTCGAGGCGGTGCTCGACAAACGCGACGATAACAAGACCTTAGTGACCCTGCTTCAACTTCGACGCTCAGAAAAGGACTTCATGCTGCGTTGGGAGGATGACTATGTCGCAAAAGTAACGCGAATTGCTCAGCAGCTTAATAGTCAATTGGCTGGCTCGACGGCAGACCAAAGCAAGGTCGAAGGCTATTTAATACAATTTAATCGCTTTGCTGACTTATCACGAAAAATAGGCTATACGCTAACCGAGGGGCTAAAAGGCAAGCTCAGCGCGCAAAGCGATGAAATAAATAGCGAACTGAATGCGTTAAGCCGCGATCTCAATAAAAAGCTACTCCAACAACAACGCCAGGCGACATGGCTGCCTATCGCTATTACTGTATTGATTATCACACTGATGATAGTCATGTTGTATTGGGTGACCCGGTCAATCAATAAGCCACTGCAAACGTTGAAGTCACAGCTCAGCCATATTCAAGCAACGAATGATTTATCGCTGCAACTCGATAAGCACCAAGATGACGAATTTGGAGCCGCCGTTGATCATGTCAACCAATTGCTCGCTTACTTCAGACGGGTCATAGCAAACATCCGACAAACAAGCAGCAATGTCGGTGAGCTTTCGCAGCAATTATCAGCCACCGTCTCCCATTCATCAAACAAAACAGAACAGCAAAACAGCGAAATCGAACAGGTCGCAGCCGCCGTCAATGAAGTCGGTTCAACCGCACACACCATCGCTGAGGATGCTGAGAGTACGGCTCAGCAAGTCGATGAAATCGCGCAACAAGCCTCAACCGGTCGCAGTGTGATTAACTCAGCCGTTGAAAAGGTCAACTTTTTGGCCGAGCGCCTTGCCAACAGCAACCAACACGCGTCAGAACTGGCGAAACGTAGTCAAGGGATCAGAGACATTGTCGCGGTCATCAATGGTATCGCTGAGCAGACCAACCTGCTGGCACTCAATGCCGCAATTGAAGCGGCACGCGCTGGGGAGCAAGGGCGAGGCTTTGCCGTAGTCGCCGATGAAGTGCGTAGCTTGGCTCAACGTACCCAAGAGTCAATTAACGAAATTGAGCAAATAGCAACACAACTAACAGAGCAAACATCCGTTATTGTGAAGTCTCTGGAAGAGTGCAACGAACTCGGCGATGACAGTCGCCAAGAAGCAACCCGTTCAGGTGAGCTCTTTACCGACATCAACACACAATTAATGAAAGTTAACGATCGGTCCGCATCCATTGCCACCGCCGTAGAGGAACAGTCAAAAGTAGTCGATGACACCTCGCAAAATGTTGTACGCATCAAAGACGCAACCAATGACATTTTGGCGGATGCACGCACCAATGCAGAGACAGCCGAGCAACTAAGCCGCTTCGCGCGCGAGTTAGGCGATTCCGTTGCACAATTTAAGTGCGATTCAGGTCACTAGGAATTCCTCATTTTTCATTAATATAGCCAAATACATTTGATAATTGTTCTTATTAGCAATATCATTCAGGCCATGTTAATGAATAATGGAATGCCCTATGACGCAAAGGCAATGGTTTAAACTTCACGGGTGGTGCTCGTTACCGATATGGATTTTGTTCTGCTTTATCTGTATCACGGGCACCATTGCGGTATTTAGCCACGAATTAACCTGGCTGTTTAACGAGAACGCTCGCGCCTTAAACCCGGACGACCTCGCCCCTATTGCCATGTCCGAGCGCGTCGCCGCGGTTAAAGCCTTGTATCCATCCGCACACATCACCACCGTCATGACGTTCGAGTCCTACCTCACCAACGCGGTGATGTTCTCTGCCGACTCCGTTCCAGCAGGCATTGCCTACGTTAATCAATACACAGGCGAGGTACAGGAAATCAACCAAGGCATAACCTTTATTAACTTTATGCGGTCATTACACGGTTGGTTACTATTCCCATGGCAGAGTAGCTACAGCGTCGGCTACTACCTTGTATCGGCGATGTCATTCGTGATGATGGGCGCCTTAGTCAGCGGCTTGGTTATCTACAAACGTTTTTGGCGCGCCTACACTCAACCTAAGATTCGTGTAAAACAAGGCAAAAAGTCGATCCTTTCCGACTTACACAAACACGCAGGCGCATGGTCTATCTGGTTCATCATGATCATGAGTTTAACCGGCCTGTGGTACTTTACCCAGCAAGTGCTTTGGCATGCCGATATTGATATTGAGCCCCATGCCCCCGTCGTGAATATCAACGACGTTCCCTTAGGTAAAGCGCCAACAGAACCCAAGGTCAGCTTTGACCAAGCTATGCAGATTGCCCAAACACAATTCAGTGACCTACAACCCAGTTATGTCATGATGCCCGAGCACAATCGAGATATGTATAAAATCATGGGGGGTGGTGACTACATTTTCTATGACCAATATGCGTATCGCTTAGCCATCAACCCATGGACGGGCGAAGTCGCACAGGCCGACTCGCCTGCCAACATGTCGACCCTACAAACCGTCATGCATGTCGTCGATCCACT
This sequence comes from uncultured Idiomarina sp., assembly GCF_964010655.1. Lineage (NCBI taxonomy): Bacteria > Pseudomonadati > Pseudomonadota > Gammaproteobacteria > Alteromonadales > Idiomarinaceae > Idiomarina > uncultured Idiomarina sp. Next base: position 5,012 of record NZ_CAXGLS010000035.1, on the reverse strand, counting down.
CCACTACGGCACGATCGGCGGACTTTGGACTAAAGCGATTTGGTTTATATTTGGTCTTATCTTATCAGGGATGTCGATCACTGGGTTTATGATTTGGAGCTCAAAAATAGTGCAGGCAGCGCGCGCTAAAAAAGCGGCTAAGCGTGAGCAAAAACTGTCAGAGCAAGGAGCTTGATATGGCGCGTTTGAAGAATACATTTTGGCACCGTAATAAATTCAAGTTATCGGGGTTGCTGCTCATATTCCCCATTTATTTTCTCTATGAGTCGTTGCAGCCGCCTGAGTTTCCCGAAATATGGGAATCAAAGTCCGTGGGACAGCTCGAGCTGGCGTTGCAGCCAATGAACAACGAACCGCCCTACGCGCACCATGAAGACTGGGTGAAAGATTTTTCAGTTTGGGTCAATGATGGCGCCGTCAAAAATATCCGCCAAGCCTATATCAATATTGGCCCACGCCCATTGCCATTGAACCAATTGGAACAAGACGATGTGGGTATTCTACACGGCAGTGAAAGCTTACAACATGTGCATGCGATTGCATCGCCAAACTTCTCGGCGTCCGACAAGGTCTGGCTAACGCTGCAGAACTGGGATGGTAGTCAACATGTTCAGTCCTGGTCATTACCGCCACAATGGATAGGCGAACAAATATAAATTGGACTAGCCAACGTCGCTCGTTTTGATTACTCTGCGCATATAACCTATTGGTGGAGTCATCCAGTTGCGCATTGACCGTGTGTTCCGAAAGCTTGCGAATACGCTCCCCTTTATGATGGCATTCGTGGATAACGAACGTCGCTATCAGTTCGTCAACGAGCGCTATGAGCAGTTTTTTGACGTCAAGCTCGACGAGCTTAAAGGCAAGTTGGTCGCCGAAGTGCTCGGTGAGCGATCTTACAAGCGTATCTCGCAGATCCACTCACGTGTTTTGGCCGGTGAGGATGTATCCTTGCGAGAAAAAGTCACGCTACGTAATGGCCGCGTTTTACAACTTGAGGTCAAGTACGTTCCCAACCAAAACCAACGTACGGGAAAAACAAACGGTTTCTTCGCAATTATTAACGATGTTACCCACTATGCATCGGCTTCCGAAGTGTTACGAGCGGTTCATGACGTAATGAACAAACAGTCCGTCGGGCTGCCCACTGAGCGTATTAACAAGTTACTTAAGCTCGGCTGTGAATACTTAAATACCGATATCGGTATTGTAAGCCGCGTGATTGATAATGAGTACACCGTAAAATACGCGTGGTCCACCGGTGATCCAATTCCCCCGGGAACACAGTTTGAACTCGGTAATACCTACTGCTCAGTCACCTTGGCGGCGAGTGACGTTATTGCCACACGTCACGCCTCAACGAGTAAGGAATTCAGCGGACACCCCTGCTATACCGCTTTTCAATTAGAGACCTATCTCGGTTTACCAATCCGTATCAACGGAAAAGTGTGGGGCACGCTCAATTTTTCCAGCAAAACCTCGCGTGGCACACCCTTTACCGATCTCGATAAAGAACTCATGGGGCTCCTCTGCTCGGCCATCGAAACGTTGATTATCAACAACTCAAAAACCGATAGGTTAGAGCGCCTCGCCTATACCGACTTCCTCACTGGACTCAGTAACCGCTTATTCATTAATGAGTTTTTTGAGCGTTTGGTCTATCAAAATCGTGAACGCCTTAACCATTACTACTGCGTATTAGTCGATATTGACCACTTTAAACAGCTCAACGATCAGTTTGGTCACGATGCCGGCGATAGTGTATTGCAAGCGGTCGCCATTGAGTTCACCGATAGTCTACGAAGTGATGATGTATGCGCCCGCGTTGGCGGTGAGGAGTTCATGTTACTTATCCACGCTGACGACAAAGTCGATATCGCAAATATCGTTGAGCGCCTTCGTAAGAATATAGAAAACCTAAAAATAGAACATGATGACGAAATCATTACGACGACGGTATCGATTGGTGTGACTAAATTACAAGAGCAAGACAGCTTTAACCTTGCGTATAAACGGGCTGATAAGGCGCTTTATCAAAGCAAATCAGACGGTCGAAACTGCTGCCGTTGGAACTAACATTAATTTTTTCTTAACTTCTGTGATCTAAAAAACGTAGTACTCACTAAACTATTACTCAATCGTTCTTAAAAATCGTAAGTTCAACAAGCTTTTTTAAAGTTGTTCAAAAAAAAATCGAACAATAAGAAGCGCTTTAACTGAGTATAACAAGATGGCAAAACTAACCTCTTCCTCTATCGTAGATATTCTCGGTGCCATTATCGCCGATGAACTTGGACGTCTGCGCATGGGTGATGAACAACTTTGGAAAGGTCGACAGTGGCAATCTAACACCCAAATAGTCTTTGCCAGCAAAGCAACGGGCGATGCACAAGAAGTCATCGTTGACTCGTTTGAATGGATGTCCATTGCTAGCCGCGTCGTTGAGTTTTTTCAGCTCGACAGCAGTGGATTAGAAGATTACCTGTTGCGTTTTTCAACGTTACAACAATGGGCAGAGGTAATAGAAACGAGTCGAGAAGATCATCGACTCGATATTACGTTTTGTTCCTCGGGTTCGGTCGCACAGGTGTCACATCACCGCCATGATTGGATGGCGTTGCTTGCCGAAGCGCAATTTTTCGTCGATTTTATTAAGCGTCATGATGTCGAAATTGAGCGCGTCGTTAGTTTTGTACCACCGCACCATATCTACGGTTTTATCTTTTCAGTACTCATACCCGAACTTCTGGATATACCGGCCGTAAGAGGCCTCAAGGCGTTTTCAATGACCCAAGCACAGCAGCTTAAAAACAATGACCTGCTGATTGGGTTTCCCGCCGCTTTTGAACAGTTTGTACAGATGGACACGGCCTTTCCCCCAGCCGCCAATGCAGTCTGCTCAACGGGGCCCTGCGCACCTGCAGTACTAAGCACACTGACTCGTAATGGACTCAACAGTGTATTCGAGGTCTATGGTAGTACCGAAACTGGGGGCGTTGGTATTCGTAACGACCCCAATCAGCCTTACCAACTGTTGCCTCGCTGGATCAAGCAAGGCAAAGAACAATTAATGGATAATCTCTCGCGCGAACTCATTGATTTACCCGACAGCATTCAATGGCATGGCCCCGGCTTATTTGAGCCGCTAAACCGCAACGATGAGGTACTTTCAATCTGCGGAAAGTCAGTCCATCCAGAAGCTATCGCTGACGTAATCCGTCAACATCCCAATATCAGTGATGCACGGGTGCGGCTTAATCATGCTCAAGAGAGCCACTCCCTCAAAGCACTGCTGATAGCCGACCCAGAGCAACGCTCAGGTCAGGCAGAAACGTTGATCGCACAAGTGCGTACGTGGCTTGCCGATAAGCTTGAACCGCATGAGTTACCTAAACGTTTCGCTGTGCGTGACTCAATTCCAACCAACGAGCTCGGTAAAGAGATCGATTGGGAGTCACAGCCCGACCTAATGCGTCGTTAAGCATTACGGTGCACTGATGGCTTGTTGCGACTGACACAGTTCAACAAGCCAGTCTCTCAAAACTTGAATAGAACTGCGATTGGAAAGCGTGCTCGGCACCACAAAATAAAAACTGTCCCCCGTTTTAAGTCCATGCATAGGTAACCTGACTAACTCTTGCTCACGCTCCCGCTGGGTCGTCATAAACTCATTCAATAGCGCGATACCGTGGCTATGTTTAGCCGCCTCCGCTGCCAGCAATAAGTGGCTAAAATGATGCACCTTGGCACTGCTGGGTAATCGCACACTGCCCTGCTTGAACCACATTTTCCAATCATAGCCGGGCGTTGCATGGGCAAACGTATAAGTTGCTGAGAGTAATGGAAAGGCGAGTAAGGCACTTGGGTCGCGCAGATCGTTTAGCCGCGCCCGAATGTCGTAAGAGCAATACGGATATAAATATTCGTCGTACAAGTGGGTCACTTCAAAACCGCTCTTAGGGGGTTGTGTCGTTATAAAGCAATCCGCTAACGCGCGTTCGAACCCACCATCTTCGGTGAGCATGGTTAGCGTTAAATCCACATTTGGGTAGCGTTGCCGGAAGCGATCAACCGCTGGGATTAACCACTTAACCGCCAGTGAACCATAAGAAGCAAGGCGCACGAATCCTGCATCACCGTGCTGAAGTTGCGAAAACTCTCGCTCTATTTGCGCGAGCGGCTCCTCGATATTTTGGTAAAAGGCTTCCCCCGCTGCGGTGAGCAACAGTTGTCGCCCTTTCCGAATAAACAAAGCTTGCCCTAACCGCTCCTCCAACAGTTTAATTTGGTGGCTCACGGCGCTTTGCGATACGAATAACTCTTCAGCGGCTTTAGAAAAGCTGCCACGGCGAGCTACCATGGCAAAATAATGGATCGCTCTAAAAGGTACACTCATACATTAATATCTAAATTACTCATAGCTACTAGATTTTAATATCATTTTTAATAATATCAAACACACTTTATCCTAACCCCATCTTCAACAACTCATCAGGGGGTTCATCATGGATAAAGCGTTAATTGCTGCAGTGTTATGGTTGGTGTTAGGCAATAATGTAGCGATTCTATCCGACTCACTGATTAAGATGTTGGATAGCTTCGATGCGCCGTTTCAATTTGTCTTATTACGGCAAGTCAGTGCGATACTCATCCTTCTGCCATTTATCAAACTGCGTGGCGAAAGCTTGGCACCCAAAGGTTTGCGTTGGCATGCAGCGCGCGCTCACATTTGGCTGTTCGGCACCGCCTTGATGGTCCTGTCACTCACTACTCTGCCGCTTGCTACCGCCAATGCGTTATTTTACGCAGCGCCCATGCTGACGGTCATCATCGCACGCATGGCATTTAAAGAGCGCGTTACGTGGCACAGTACCGTCACTGTCGGGCTCGGCATGCTGGGCGTGTTGGTCATTGTGAACCCCACTGAATTTAACCCATTTGCTGTCGCGGCGTTACTAGTGGCGGGGAGCTTGGCCGTTAATAACCTACTGATCAAGAAGCTACCGCGCGAG
>NZ_CAXGLS010000034.1:0-26005 GCF_964010655.1 uncultured Idiomarina sp. | reverse complement strand
AATAACCTTGAGTGTTAAGCAAGCGAATCGAGCTGAGCAGGATCATCAACTAATTCTAACTATTGATGACGGTCGTGTTGAACTGAGCAGCATGGCGATTAATGGAACGGTGGACTTTCCTAATGGTGAAAAGCGCGACTTTTCATTAACGGAAGTAGAAACGAATACCGTTAATATTCCTATTGCAAACCTCGACTTTGGCCGCCATCTCATCGATATGACGATTTTTGCGACAAATAAGCAAGGTCGAGAGTTTGAGTTAGTGATCGATGACTATAGCTTTATTTCGAAACGTCCTGACAAGAATACCTTAACGAAAGCGGAGCAATTTGCAGCTAAACGAGCCGCGTTAGAACAGCAGCGGATAGAAAAGCAACGGCAAATTGAGGAGCAAGAGTCGCAAGCGGTGGTGAATTTAATCATTATTGTGGCAATTAATGTGATCTTGGTACTACTCGGAGTGAGTGCAATTTGGTTCCGAAAGAGACGAACTAAGTCGGCAGCAACGGATAGTCATGATAAAAATGATTAAAAAACGTCTCATCTGGACATTTAACAGTCAAACGAACGGGAAAATATAAAAATCTTTAAAAAAAGGGTTGACTGAATCGGTGGTCACTCGTAATATTCACGCCGCGTTGAGGGGGCAACCCCCAACACAGTGACTTAGTGGAGCGGTAGTTCAGTTGGTTAGAATGCCGGCCTGTCACGCCGGAGGTCGCGGGTTCGAGTCCCGTCCGCTCCGCCATTAAGTCACGCACACTCTGAGAATGTGGAGCGGTAGTTCAGTTGGTTAGAATGCCGGCCTGTCACGCCGGAGGTCGCGGGTTCGAGTCCCGTCCGCTCCGCCACTTCTCAAAAATTAAAGTCCCACGTTGGGGCTTTTTTTTTGCCTGTAATTCATGCCTTCCTAGCACTAGTCGAAAAAAAACGCCGTTTGAGCGTTACGCGCTTGCCACTGTTACAATATAACCATAAAGTAAAGAAATTAAATATCACAATAACAAGTTAGGAGATAACTATGCGTAAAACGCTCGTAGCCGTTGCTATTGGTACAGCGCTATCGCTCGCCGCATGTAGCGATGCTGAACAACAGAACCAACAAACTTCACAACAAGCTGAAACCGCGCAAGCGGAACAAGCGAGTAAAGACGTTGCTCAACAAAATCCATTTTTTGAGCCTAGCCCACTGCAGTATCAAGCACCTGATTTCGATGCGATCAAATTCGAACATTTCGAACCTGCATTTGAGCGCGGCATGAAAGAGCACATGGAAGAGATTGAAGCAATTGCTTCAAACTCAGAAGCGCCTACCTTTGAGAACACCATCGTTGCGATGGAAAAATCAGGCCAGATCCTGAATCGTGTAAGCGCTGTGTTTTATAATCTTTCATCTTCAAACAGCGACGATCAAATTCGTGATTTGCAAGTCAAGTTAGCGCCGAAAATGTCAGCGCATAGCGATAATATCTCGCTCAACGCAGACTTGTTTGCACGCATTAAAACTTTATATGACAAGCGTGAATCACTGGATCTAGATACGGCTTCTTTACGTTTGCTTGAAGATACTTACAAAAGCTTTGTACGTTCAGGTGCACAACTCAGTGATGCGGATAAACAAAAAATCCGTGATATCAATGAGCAGCTATCAAGTCTCACTACCGAGTTTCGCAACAACTTGATGAACCTGACACAAGAAAATGTTATCTACGTTAAGGATAAAGCGGAGCTGGCAGGTTTGAGTGATAGCCGTATTCGCTCGTTAGCTAGTGCTGCTGAGAGTCGCGACCATAAAGGTGAGTATGCCATTGTATTAACTAATACCACGCGCCAGTCGATTCTAGCAGAGCTCGAAAACCGTGAGTTACGCCAGCGTGTATGGGAAGCTTCAGCTAACCGTGGCACTGGGAACACGAAAACAGACCAACGTCCTCTAGTTAAGAAACTCGTTGAGTTACGTGCTCAGAAGGCGAGTTTATTAGGCTACGATAGCTGGGGAGATTACACCTTAGAAACCAATATGGCAGGTAACCCAGAGGCCGCACAAGACATGCTACGTGACTTGGTTCCAGCGGTTGTATCGAACGTTGAGCGCGAAGCGCAAGAAATTCAAGCAGCTATCGATGCAGACGGTAAAAACTTCGAACTGAAGCCGTGGGATTGGTTCTACTACGCTGAGAAAGTGCGTGAAGCTAAATACGCAATCGATGGCGAACAAGTTAAACAATACTTTGAATTCAACCGTGTGTTAAAAGATGGTGTGTTCTATGCGATGAACCAGCTGTTTGGCATCACATTTAAAGAACGTGATGATATTCCAGTTTATCATCCTGACGTTGAAGTCTATGAAGTGTTTGATGTTGATGGCTCAAGCTTAGGCCTGTTCTATGCCGATTACTATGCGCGCGAGAGCAAGCGTGGTGGTGCTTGGATGAGTTCATTCCGCAGCCAATCAGAACTGCTTAATCAAAAGCCTGTTATTCTCAATAACATGAACATCACAAAAGCACCAGAAGGTGAGCCGACCTTATTGAGCTTTGATGAAGTATCCACGATGTTCCACGAGATGGGTCACGCGTTACACGGTATGTTCTCTGATGTGAAATATCCGTCACAAGCGGGTACTAACGTACCGCGCGATTATGTCGAGTTCCCATCTACGTTCCAAGAAGACTGGACTTTGAATCCTAAAGTAATCGCTCACTATGCTAAACACTATGAGACCGGCGAGCAGATTCCACAAGGGTTGCTTGATAAAGTACTTGCGGCACGTAATTTCAACCAAGGTTTTGACACCTTAGAGTACGTTGCAGCGGCATTGCTCGATCTGGAATACCACACAGTACCGGCGGGAGAAGATATTGGTGATGTGGGCGAGTTCGAGCAAAAAGCCCTTGAAGAAAATGGGGTAGCGGTTGAAGCGGTGCCACCGCGTTATCGTTCGACCTATTTCGCACATGTCTTTGCAGGCGGCTACTCTGCTGGCTATTACGCTTATATGTGGAGCGAGGTGCTTGCAGCAGATGCATTTAAGTATATGAACCAAAATGGTGGTTTGACGCTAGAAAATGGTCAAGCATTCCGTCGCGATATCTTATCGCAGGGTAGCAGTAAAGATCCGATGCAGCAGTACATCGATTGGCGTGGTCAAAAACCGACTGTTGAAGCCCTGCTTGAGCGTCGTGGTTTGACGGAACCAAAAGTTGACTAAAAACATTTAGTAAATCTGTAATATAGTGCTGTAAATAAAAGCCACTGGCGTTATGATCGCCAGTGGCTTTTTCATTTATCGGCAGGGATATTACAAGCAATGACAGAAAAAATTGTCGTGGTTGGAGGCGGTGCAGGTGGTTTAGAGTTGGCGACCCAATTAGGAAGAAGTTTAGGGCGCTCCGGTAAGGCAGAAGTGTTATTAGTTGATAGAAATAGCACGCACGTTTGGAAACCGTTACTGCATGAGGTTGCATCAGGTGCGCTTGACTCGCGACTCGCAGAACTTGATTACCGAGGACAAGGAGCTCGTTCTGGCTTTCGGTTTATCGTGGGCACGCTGGAAGCCGTTGATAAAGACAATAAAACCATTACTTTATCGGCGATAGAGGAGGAAGGCGAGGAAGTGCTGGCACCGCGCACTTTAAATTATGACAAGCTTATTCTATCCGTCGGTAGCGTCACTGCTGATTTTGGTACGCCAGGTGTCGCTGAACATTGCTACTTCCTCGATTCAACGGCGCAAGCCGATGCTTTTCACCATCATCTTTTGAACGAATTCTTGCGTGTTAACCAAGCACTCGAAGATGGTCATGATGTCACCCTAGACGTCGCTATTGTAGGCGGCGGTGCCACCGGTGTTGAACTTGCTGCTGAACTAGTACATTCCGTGTCTCTGCTGTCAATCTATGGTTTAGGCCACCTCACTCGCGATCGACTGAATATCACGTTAGTTGAAGCAGGTAAGCGCTTATTACCCGCATTGCCCGAGCGTTTATCACAATCGGTGCATAAAAAGCTTAATAAACTCGGAGTAAAAGTGCTGCTTGGTAACCCCGCCAAGGAAGCCCAAAAAGGTCAGTTGGTACTTAATGATGGACAAAGTATCAAAGGCGATCTAATGGTGTGGGCAGCCGGGGTTCGAGCACCTGATTTCTTGACGGAATTAGGTCTGCCAACGCGGAAAAATAATCAGATCGAAGTTGATTCGTTCTTACAAGCAAAAGGTGCCGATTCAATTTATGCATTGGGCGATTGTGCCGCCTGTGCCATTGACGAAAACCGCTTTGTCCCACCGCGTGCGCAGTCGGCTCATCAAATGGCTGACTGTCTTTATAAAAATATCCGTCGCATGCAAAAAGGTAAAGCGCCCAAAGCATTTAAGTACAAAGACCGTGGTTCATTGGTGTCGCTCAGCCGATTTTCGGCCGTAGGGAACTTAATGCAAAGTAAGAGCTTATCGATGTCTATCGAGGGCACGCTGGCGCGTTATGCTTATGCGAGTCTCTACCGCATGCATCAACGTGCGTTACACGGCTGGTGGAAGATGCTGCTCGTTATTGCTGTGGATAAGCTGAACCACGCGGTTAAACCCCGTTTAAAACTGCACTAAGCATGTACTTGAATAGCCCGATAAGGCAGAATATCGGCTTAATATTCAGCATGCAGTTTACCAATTAGGTTTTTAATGGCAGCAGATACTTCTTTTGTTCATTTAAGAATTCACAGTGACTTTTCAATGGTGGATGGGCTTACTAAAGTGAAGCCCATTTGTCAGCGTGTGGCGGACATGAATATGCCCGCTATGGCGCTTACCGATCAAATGAACTTTTGTGGTCTGGTGCAATATTATGGCGCAGCTCACAGCCAAGGTCTCAAGCCGCTTATCGGGGCTGACTTATGGGTATGGGGCGACTACCCCGAAGGTGAGATTTTTCGCCTGACCGCATTGGCAATGAACAATGATGGATATCAGCAGATTATCCAACTCATTTCAAAAGCCTATTTGCGCGGTCACGTGCAGGGCAAGCCGGTGATTGATAAAGCCTGGCTGGCGCAGCATAATGACGGCATCATTCTGCTCTCGGGCGCGCGCGAAGGGGATATTGGCCGAGCGTTGTTGAAAGGTCATCAGGAACCTTTGCAAGAGAGCCTGGCGTTCTATAAGCAATACTTTCCTGAGCGATTTTATCTCGAGCTTATTCGTACCGGTCGCGCAGAGGAAGAGGCGTATCTGCATAGTGCGGTTCAACTCGCGGCAGAGCATGATTTGCCGGTAGTCGCGACGAACGAAGTGGTATTCCTCGAAGAAGAGAACTTCGAAGCACACGAAATTCGAGTCGCTATTCATGATGGCTATCAACTCGGTGATAAGCGACGTCCCAAAAAATACTCACCACAACAGTACTTGCGCAGTGCTGAAGAAATGCACGAGCTGTTTGCCGATTTACCCGAAGCGTTGGAAAACACCGTTGAAATCGCAAAACGTTGTAATGTCACCATTCGTTTAGGTGAATATTTCCTCCCGGCGTTTCCCACAGGTGATTTAACGGAAGGTGACTACCTCGTTAAGGTTTCGCGCGAAGGTTTAGAAGAACGACTAGAATTTTTATTTCCCGACGAGGCAGAACGTCAAGCAAAACGTCCTCCTTACGATGAGCGCTTGCAAACCGAACTCGATGTCATTAACCAGATGGGGTTCCCGGGCTATTTCCTTATCGTCATGGAGTTTATTCAGTGGAGTAAGGATAACAATATTCCTGTGGGGCCGGGTCGTGGTTCAGGTGCAGGCTCGCTAGTCGCTTACGCGTTAAAAATCACCGATCTCGACCCGCTCGAATTTGACTTACTATTCGAACGTTTCTTGAATCCAGAACGGGTTTCAATGCCAGACTTTGATGTCGATTTTTGTATGGATCGACGCGACGAAGTGATTGACCATGTCGCAGAACTGTATGGGCGCGACGCGGTATCACAGATTATTACCTTCGGTACGATGGCCGCTAAAGCCTCGATTCGAGACGTAGGGCGTGTGCTGGGTCACCCTTACGGCTTTGTTGATGGCATCTCTAAATTGGTACCTGGCGATCCAGGCATGACGTTGGCAAAAGCCTTTGAGCAAGTGCCCGAATTGGGCGAACGGTACGATGCCGACGAAGAAGTCAAAGAATTGATAGATTTCGCTCGTATCTTAGAGGGCGTGACACGTAACGCAGGTAAACATGCGGGCGGCGTGGTCATTTCGCCGACCACTATTACTGACTTTGCCGCACTCTATTGTGATGATGAGGGTAAAAACCCGGTTACTCAGTTCGACAAGAACGATGTGGAATCGGCGGGACTCGTAAAGTTTGACTTTTTAGGGCTACGGACATTGACCATCATTCAATGGGCATTGGATATGGTTAATGCACGCAAGAAAGAGGCGGGCGAACCGCTCATTGATATCAACGCAATTAGCTTAAATGACAAACAGTGTTTTGATGTGCTCAAACGCGCTGAAACAACAGCCGTTTTTCAGCTCGAATCAGCTGGAATGAAGAAGCTGATTTTGCGACTGCTACCGGATAGTTTTGAGGACATCATCGCGTTGGTAGCGCTGTTCCGACCGGGCCCTCTCGAATCAGGTATGGTTGATAACTTCATTGATCGTAAGCACGGGCGAGAAAAAGTATCTTATCCCGATGAAACGTATCAACACGAGTGTCTTGAGCCGATACTCGAGCCAACTTATGGCGTTATTCTATACCAAGAGCAGGTGATGCAGGTTGCCCAGGTGATGGCAGGCTACTCGCTCGGTGGTGCCGACTTGTTGCGTCGTGCGATGGGTAAGAAGAAACCGGAAGAGATGGCGAAGCAGCGAGAGGTATTCCGCGAGGGCGCGCACAACAATAATATCGATCCCGAGTTAGCGATGAAGATCTTCGACTTGGTAGAGAAGTTTGCCGGCTACGGGTTTAATAAATCTCACTCGGCCGCGTACGCGTTAGTTTCTTACCAAACTTTGTGGATGAAAACGCACTATCCTGCTGAATTCATGGCAGCGGTCATGTCGGCGGATATGGATAACACCGATAAAATCGTCACCCTAGCGGATGAATGCGAACGCATGGGCTTAGTGTTGCTTCCTCCGGATGTTAATAAAGGGGTGTACAAGTTTACCGTCGATGATGAACAACGCGTCGTTTACGGTATTGGCGCAATTAAAGGCGTGGGTGAAGCACCGATTGAGGCCATTTTAGAGGCACGTAATGAAGGGGGTCCATTTACGGACTTATTCGATTTTTGCTGTCGTGTCGATCTCAAGAAACTCAACAAACGTGTTTTAGAGCGTTTGATTCGTGCCGGTGCGATGGATAGCTTAGGTCCGCATCGTGCCAGTTTGATGGCTTCCCTTGAAAAGGCAATGCGGCAAGCTGTGCAACACCGTCAGGCTGAAAGCATTGGACAAGCTGATATGTTTGGCGTGCTCACGACAGAGCCTGAAGCCGTTGAGCACGAATTTGAAAAAGTAAAACCTTGGCCTGAAGCGGTATGGCTCGAAGGTGAGAGAGAGACCCTAGGTCTGTACTTGACTGGACATCCTATTAACCGCTTTCGAGCAGAATTACAGCATTACGTGGTCGGGCAGCTTGCTAATGTTAATGAGACCCGTAAAAACGAATACGTGGGAGTAGCCGGCTTGGTAATTGACGTTCGTGTGATTACCAACAAACGTGGGCAACGCTTTGCGATTGTTACATTAGACGATAAAAGCGCACGTATGGATGTGATGCTGTATAGTAATGAATACGATAGTTACCAACACGTGCTCGAAAAAGACAGAATTTTGTGGGCAAAAGGTGAGGTACGATTTGATAACTTCTCTGGCAGTAATAGAATGGTCGCCAGAGAAGTAATGACAATTGAGCAGGCGCGTGCCAGTTTTGTTAAACATTTGGCGATCACGGTGACCGGTGAACAAATTGAAAAGGGTATGACTAAGCGTCTCGCTGAGACAATGCGACCCTTTGCACAAGGCACCTGCCCAGTAAAAATTCATTACCGAGGCGAACGCGCGTTGGCCTCGATGAACGTTGGGGCTCAGTGGTATGTTGAGCCGACTGACGAACTAATACATCATTTACACGATCTACTGGGTGAACAGTGGGTCACGCTCGAGTTTTAGAGGAAACATTAAATAATGAGCCTAAACTTTTTGGATTTTGAACAACCGATAGCCGAACTCGAAGCCCAAATTGAAGAATTAAAGAATGTTGGCGAACGTGGTGAGCTTGATATAAATATCGAAGAAGAGCTCCAACGGCTTAAGCAAAAGAGCAAAGAGCTGACCGAGAAAATTTTCTCTGAGTTAGGCGCTTGGCAGGTTGCGCAGTTAGCGCGTCATCCTCTGCGCCCTTATACACTGGATTACATCAAGCGCATTTTTACTGAGTTTGATGAAATGGCAGGCGATCGTGCTTACGCAAACGATGAAGCGATTATCGGTGGTGTAGCGCGACTTGATGGCAGACCCGTGATGGTTATTGGCCAGCAAAAAGGGCGCGAAACCAAAGATAAGATACGTCGAAACTTTGGTATGCCAAAACCTGAAGGCTACCGAAAGGCGTTGCGCTTAATGGAGACGGCTGAGCGTTTTAATATGCCCATCATCACTTTTATCGATACACCGGGCGCGTATCCCGGGATTGGTGCCGAAGAACGTGGCCAGAGTGAAGCGATTGCGCGTAACCTGAAAGTCATGGCGCGTCTTACTGTACCTATCGTTTGTACCGTAATTGGCGAAGGTGGCTCCGGTGGTGCTTTAGCGATTGGTGTCGGTGATCGCGTGAACATGCTGCAATACAGCACGTATTCTGTTATCTCGCCAGAGGGCTGTGCGTCGATCCTATGGAAAAGCGCATCAAAAGCCCCGCTTGCAGCAGAAGCGATGGGGGTTACCGCAGATAAAAGTAAGTCATTAGGCTTAATAGATACGATTATTCCAGAACCTCTGGGCGGTGCGCATCGTAACATGGACGAAATGGCGGACCGATTAAAGGCGCAACTAAACAGTGACCTTAATGACTTAGTGGGTCTAGAGAAACAACAATTACTCGATCAGCGCTATCAGAAGTTGATGTCTTTCGGTTATTGCTAATCAGCCATTATGAAGAGCGATACGCTGTATTCTAAATTCCAGCAAAGTTTACAGCGCTTACATCTAGTGCCCGGGCAACAACTCGTTGTTGCCTTGGGTGGTGGTGCCGATTCACAAACCGTACTCGACTGTTTGAACCGGTTCAGACAAGGGAACCCGCAATACGAATATCTCGCTATCCATCTCGATCACCATTTTCATCCTCAATCTCCGGCTTGGGCAGAAACGATTAAAGGAAGTGTCGAAAGTTATGGTATGGCGTCTCACTTTGAAGACCTCACCTTTATAGAGAAAAACCGAGTATCGAAAGAGGCCATGGGGCGTGAGCGGCGTTATCAGCGTTTGGCAGAACTCACGGCAGATAATGCCATCATTTTGCTAGGACAGCATCGAAACGACCAAATTGAAACCTTTTTATTGCAATTGAAACGAGGCAGTGGGCCCCGAGGTCTCGCATCGATGGCTGAGGTCCAGCCATTTGTTGGTCAACGGAAACTGGTACGGCCGTTACTCGAAGTCAGTAAACAAGCTATCCTGAAGTACGCGCATGAGCACCAGCTAACTTGGATAGAAGATAATACCAATTATGATACGCGCATCGAGAGGAATTATCTGAGGCACAAAGTAATACCTCAATTAGAGCAGCGCTGGCCACAATTCGGGCAAAGTGTGCTGCGTTCAGCCGCGTTATGTGCAGAACAAGATGCTTTACTCGATGAGTTGCTAGCCGACAAACTTAACAACGCGTGGTGCTCTCATGCATGGCTAAATACAGGTTTAAGTTTAACGGAACTTGCTCATTTTTCTGAACCACTACAGCGCGCTGCGATACGCTATTGGCTGACACACCAGACGGGATGTGAACGCATGCCGTCGCAAGCTCAATTGCATCAAATTTGTCAACAAGCGCTGAGCGCTGCAAATGATGCAAAAGTCGCCGTTAACCTGGCCTCCGGCTGTGTATATAGGTTTGCTAATGCGCTTTGGTGGTTTGAACACGCTGACCAAGAGATGCACATGTCAGGTCACCGTGTGCAGTTACCGCACCCTTATGGCGAGCTCGTTTGGCAACTAAACGGCGCGCGTGTAGATGAAAACTCACCTGTGTTAGCCCGTCTCACCGATCTGTCTGCGGAATTGAAATCAATCAAACTATACCAGCCCGAGCGCGACGGCGGTAAACCCATTCGGGCGTGGTTAAAGCAAGCGCGCATTCCGTGGTGGTTACGAGAAGAATTACCGATTATTCGTTCCGGGAGTTGGTTGTGGTTACCCGGAGTCGGATGGCTGAATGAAGTAAGTGGTGAGCAACCTCCGCTCATCATTAGCATGCAGCAGGGCGATGAGGACTAACATCGCTACGTCCTTCATAAAAATGACGTGCGCCACCTGCATGTTTCGCCGCATACATATTTTCATCAACTTGCGCTAACACCTGTTCAGCGCTCAAATAAGGTTGAACACAGACCGATCCAGCACTGAGTTTAATATCATATCGGTTTATCAATCTGTGTTCGCATAATCGTTGTTGCATTCGTTTAAACGTGTCGTGAGCGGCACGTAATGAGGTGTGCGGTAATATAAGCAGAAACTCATCACCGCCATACCTTATCGCGGTGTGATGTTGATCAATTTCATCGCCGATGATTGCGGCAATTTGTTGTAAAATAGCGTCACCAACATCATGACCTTCGCTGTCATTGACTTGCTTAAAGTTGTCTAAATCAATCATCATTAACGTATGCTCATGCTGCTCAGCGGAATGAATGAGCTCGATGATACGCGACCGCACGATAGTTCGATTGAATAGTTGTGTCAGTGGATCACGAGCGGCGAGTTGACTCACTTTGTGAAACGCTAATAAATTCTTAAGTGGAAAGACGAGATGTGAGTGTATTTTTTTTAACCGCATTTTTTGAAGAAACGAAAGCGGTTGTGAGAACGTGTAAGTCATCTGTCCGAGTAACTGATCATCAGCGTAAACCAACACCGCATGTTGGTATTTTGGTTGACCCTGCCAAAGGGCAATAGTGTGCTGTAGAGATGGGCTCTCGAAGCGGATGGAATGGATAGGCACACGCTTATGCAAATGCGAACCATAGATTATAAAGAACTCATCAACGTTCAAGGTCGTTTGTAGTCGCTCGGAGAGGGAACGCGACCGTTGCCAATCTTCACGACGTGACAGATGACTCGATAATTTCTGTGGCATGCTGCATTGGGTGTTTTGTTTTATCGTTATTTTATTCAACATGACGACGACTTAACTGAAATAAAAATAGATTTAAGCAAAACCTATGCCACTTAGATAAAAGCGTAATAGTATCAAAAAGTTAAATTAGTAAAACGATTGTCATCCAAACAGTGTTATTATTTTGACAGAATGAAAATAACGATAAGGAGCAGCCTATGTACGGTACATTTGCCAGTTTACTGATGTTACTTGCAGTGGCCGTGGTTCTGGTTTGGGCATTTCGGCGCATAAAGCTACCCGCTATTTTGGCGTATCTTACCGCGGGTGTGATTGCAGGACCCGATGTAATGGGTTGGATAGCCGATCCAAACGAGTATCACCTGATTGCTGAACTGGGTATTGTACTGTTGCTGTTCTCGTTAGGTCTTGAATTCTCGCTACCGAAAATGCTCGCTATGCGGCGTTGGGTATTTGGCTTAGGTTCGGCTCAAGTGCTTGTTTCACTGGCCTTATTCATGGGCCTAGGGCTTTGGTTGCTTGATAGCCCAACAGCCGCACTCGCTGTAGCTGGAGCGCTGGCGCTTTCCTCAACCGCGGTGGTGATAAAACAGCTCAGTGAAAGCTCGCAAACGGCGACGCGACGCGGACAAATGACCGTTGCCGTATTGTTATTCCAAGATATCGCGGTCGTTCCGCTATTAATAGCTATTCCTTTGTTAGCTGGTCAAGGCGGCGAGAATATCGCTTACAGCCTATTGCTTGCGCTATTAAAAGGCGCTGCCGTGATTACTGTACTCCTATTAATTGGCAAGTGGGTGTTGCCGTTCCTATTTAGAGAAATCGCCCGGCAGCGCACTGACGAATTATTCGTCTTAGCAACGCTTTTAGTGGCGTTGGTCGCTGGCGGTTTGACGCATTTATTTGGTCTGTCGATGGCGCTTGGAGCCTTTTTAGCCGGTATGATGCTTGGCGAAAGTAAGTACAAACATCAACTCGAAGCCGATATTCGTCCTTTCCGTGACATTTTAATGGGACTATTTTTTACCACCGTCGGTATGCAACTGTCTCTGCATGCTGTGGTATTTGAGTTTCACTGGATAGTCGCCACTTTGCTGGTTATGGCGCTAATTAAGGTATTGTTGATTCAAGGTGTAGCGCGCATGATGGGTGAACACCGACGTGATGCATGGGCTGCCGCGGTTTCGCTGTTTCAGATGGGTGAATTTGGCTTCGTACTTGTCTCTTTGGCGGCGTCTTACGGGCTTTTAGAGCCTCGGATCAGTTCCATTCTGATTGGTGTGGGTGTGTTAAGTATGGCGATTACCCCACTAGTCATTCAAAAACTACAACCTTTGGTAGCGTTCTTGGCACACGATGAAGGTGATTCATCAGGTATCCACTCGGATCAATCCGAAGAGGAACAAGCGGCTCCGGCACTTATTTGTGGTTTCGGACGGGTCGGGCAGACCGTATCACGATTCTTGGAAGCCGAAGGTATTAAACATGTCGCGATCGACAATGACCCGATGCGTGTGCAAGAAGCGGTGGCAGGGGGCGCGAAAGTCTATTTTGGTGATAGCGCTAAGCGCGATATCTTGCGTGCCGTTGGGGCACAACATGCGCCATTAATCGTGATTAGTTATGCCGATGATACCTATGCGATAAAAACGCTAAAAGAAATCCGTGCCATGAACGAAGACGCTTTTATTTTAGTGCGAAGCCGCGATGATAGCCGTCTGACTGCGTTGCAAGAAGCCGGCGCTTCACAGGTTGTGCCGGATACGCTAGAAGCGAGTCTGATGTTGATATCGCACGTGCTGAACCGCTCCGGCGTGCCTATTCGTCGCATTCTCACGCGCCTAGAACAAGAGCGACGTAACCACTATGGCGATATGCATGGCTTTTTCCCAGGCTCGCATACGGATATGGATCCCGAACGGTTAGAGAAACTACAATTTTTACACGCCGTGCCGCTACCTCAACACGCATGGGCGGTTGGTAAGTCGGTCGAAGATTTAGACTGGTCTAAACGTAATGTAGAGCTTAAAGCTATTCGCCGTGATGATGTCGAAGTGACTGATTTAACAGATCAAATTGAGTTAGCAGTCGATGATGTTGTGTTGTTAAGTGGTAAACCGGCTGCGGTGGAAGCGGCAGAGCGGTGGTTACTTGAGGGGTAACAAGGGTTTCAGCTGAGTTTGTAATAGTCCGTTACAACTTAGGGGGCGAAACTCATAAATAGCAACACATCTGTGCTAACAATTTACATTTATTACGGCGATAATAAGGCTATAACAAAATATTCTTAACCAATTGACTGAGCGACAATTATGAAGATTAAGAAAAGAGCCTTTATCCCACCCGTCATTATACTTCTATTTATCGGACTCGCCGTGTTGGCGAGTATGATGGGTAAACCTCCCGAGAAAAAACAAAACGTAAAACCGGCCCCAATGGTCGAGGTGAAAGAGGTCCAGCCTGAGAATATGACATTTATTGTTGATTCACAGGGAACTGTAAGACCTAAGCACAGCACTCAGTTACTTTCTGAGGTAAGCGGTCAGATCATAGACATCGCTGATAACTTTAATGCCGGTGGCTTTTTCAGCAAAGGCGACATGTTGTTGCAGATTGACCCAAGTGATTACAAGGTCGCTGTTCAACAAGCAAAAGCACAGTTGCTACAAGCGCAGTCTGCACTTGAGGAAGAAAAAGCACGCGCTCGTGTCGCTGAAGAAGAGTGGGCGATGTTTAAAGACGGTGAAGCGCCTGCATTAGGTTTACGTAAACCTCAGCTTGCCAGCGCACTTTCTGCGGTTGAATCAGCTGAAGCTAATTTAGCAATGGCAAAACGCAACTTAGAACGTACGACAATCCGTGCGCCTTTTGATGCTATTTTGCGGTCGAAGCAAGCTGACTTAGGTCAGTTTGTCGGCTCAGGCAGTCAAGTTGCTATGTTATATGGCACCGGTACCGCCGAAGTTCGCCTGCCACTGAGCGATTTAGATACGACGTATCTTGATATGCCGAGCGAAGGTAAACAGCCGATGGTACACCTTCAGTCCATGGTGAACGGTATCAGTACTGATTGGCAAGGGCGCTTGGTGCGTACCGAAGGCGTGTTAGATGAAAATAGCCGCGTTGTTTATGGCGTTGTGGAAGTTAAAGACCCATACAACCTTGATGGCAACACACACAATGCACCGCTACGCTTCGGTCGTTTTGTCGATGCTAAGATTGAAGGTCAATCGGTATCGAATGTCATGAGTGTACCGACTTATGCGATCAACGAAGATAGCTCAGTTTGGATTGTCGATGAGGAACGTGTTCTTAAGCATCGTACCGTACAAGTCATTCGCACCCAGAGTAATGATTCAATCATCAGTGGCGGACTGAAGCGTGGTGACAAGGTCGTGTTAACACAGTTAGCTAATCCGTTGCCTGGCACACCTGTTCGTTTAGAGGGTGATCCGCTCCCGTCACAGATGGAGTCGACTGCACAAAAAGAACAACAAGAAGGCGATAACCAGCCATCAGCAGAGTCGGATAGTGGCGAAGCCGGCAACGAACAAACGGCGAGCAACGCGAACCGCTAAGAGGTCATGACAATGAGTACAGAAGATACCAATAAGGGCATTATTGCATGGTTCGCGCGTAATTCGGTTGCCGCTAACCTGCTATTATTCCTAATTGTAGTTGCGGGCGCGATGTCTATATTCAGTGTCCGCAAGCAAATGTTTCCGGAAATTTCACTGAACGTAATCAGTATTCAGGTGCCATTTCCAGGTGCTGCGCCTCAGGAAGTTGAGCAAGGCGTCATCATGTTAATCGAAGATGCGCTTGAAGATGTCGATGGTGTTGAGGAGATGACATCGCGATCTCAAGAGGGCCTTGGCTCGGTCACTATCGAAGTCGAACCCGATTACGATGTGCAAGTGGTGATGGACGAAGTTAAAATGCTGGTGGACGCCATCCCGAACTTCCCACAACAAATTGAAAAGCCCAACATCTATCGCGTGCGACCTAACCGCAACGTGATCTGGATGACTGTTTACGGTGATGTGACGGAGCGGCAACGCAAAGAGTTAGCTAAAGAAGTCCGAGATGATCTTAAGCAAGTGGGCGGTATCACCAAAGTCGAAGTGGTCGGTGCGCGTAACTACGAAATTGCGGTCGAAATCTCGCAAGAAGACCTTGAACGTTATGGCTTGAGCTTCCAGCAAATTGTTAATGCAGTGCGTGGTACATCGCTTGATGTCGCCGGTGGTTCTATCAAAACGCCCAATGGCGATATTTTATTACGAGCTAATAATCAGGCGTATGTCGGAGATGAGTTCGAGAAAATCGTTCTGATCAGTCGTCCTGATGGTACTCGATTAACCTTAGGTGATATCGCTCAAGTTACTGATGGATTCGTCGAGACGGAAGCGTTCACTCGTTTCGATGGTAAGCCAGCGACTTTTGTGCGGGTTAACTCGGTAGGCGATCAGAACGATCTTAAAATCGCTGAAGTGGTGAAAAACTATGCGGAACGTAAAAATGCTTCACTCCCTGATGAAGTAAAAGTCGCGTATTGGGGGGATTCGTCATATTACCTGCAAGGTCGTCTCGACCTCATGTTAAACAACATGTGGATGGGGGGGCTGTTAGTTTTCCTCATGCTGTCGTTGTTCTTGCAACTGCGATTGGCATTCTGGGTCATGATCGGTATTCCTGTGTGTTTCTTAGGCACCATAGCGCTTATGCCGCTGCCGATGTTTGATGTATCCATTAATATGATTTCCTTGTTTGGTTTCATATTAGTGCTCGGTATCGTCGTGGACGATGCCATTGTGATAGGTGAAAGTGCCTATACCGAGATTGAGGAAAAAGGGAAGTCGATAGACAACGTCGTTCGTGGCGCTAAGCGGGTTGCGATGCCAGCGACGTTCGGTGTTCTGACCACCATGGTGGCGTTCGTGCCTATGCTGATGGTGGATGGCGGTATGGGCGCGATTTGGGAGTCTATTGCTTGGGTCGTCATCCTTTGCTTAATGTTCTCGTTAATTGAGTCTAAGTTGATATTGCCTGCGCATATCGCTCATATGAAGTACTCAAAAGATGGCAAAGATAAACCGAATGCTTTTCAGCGCTTCCGTAACCGGTTTGCCGACGCTGTTCAGCGCTTCGTAACTGGCTATTATCGGCCGTTCCTTAAAAAGTGTTTGCATTATCGTTACACCACGCTCGCAACCTTTGTGGGGATGCTGATTTTGATGATTGGCTTAATCAATGGTGGGATTGTGCGCTGGGTCTTTTTCCCAGATATCCCGAGTGACTTTATTCAGGCAAACATTGAAATGCAGCCAGGAACGTCGGAAGAGCGCACTATTGAAGTCTTAAAAGCGGTCGAGAACGGGCTTAAGTCGGTCGATGACACTATCGCTGAAGAAGAAGGCTCAGGTGTTGTTCGTCATACCAATATTTGGATGAACGGTAATACCGGCGGCACTATCTTTGCTGAGTTGAAAAAAGGCGAAGAACGTGAGATCGACGGCTATGCGATTGTTAATAAATGGCGCGAAAACGTGCCAGAATTAGCCGGTGTACGTACCGTTAACTTCCAGGGTGGTATTGGCGGTGGCAGTGGCTTCGATATCGAGTTCCAGTTGACGGGACAAAATCTCAATGAGCTTAAATCTGCAGCGGACGAGCTGAAGCAAGTCATGTCGACTTACGATGGTGTGTTTGATATCGAAGATACATTCGGTGACGGCAAAGATGAGATTTTGCTCAAAACCAAACCACTCGCAGAAGCCATGGGTATTGATCTTGGCGAGTTGGCTACGCAAGTGCGTTATGCCTTCTATGGAGCTGAGGCGCAACGTATTCAGCGTGGCGACGAAGAAATTAAAGTCATGGTGCGCTACCCTGAATCTCAACGTCAATCGGTGGGTAACTTGCAAGATATGAAGTTACGTACAGCGGATGGCGGCGAGATTCCGTTTACCGAGTTGGCTGAGATTGAACACTCGCAAGGTTATGACACCATTACGCGTATCGATCGTCAGCGTTCAGTAAACGTGAGAGCTCGCGTGAACAAGGATGAAGTCGAGCCCTCTAGTATCGTGCAAGAGATCCGCAACGTGAAATTACCTGAGATCTTGGAGGGTCATCCAAGTGTTGGGTTTGGTTTGCAAGGCGCGACTCAAGATGAGGCGGAAGCGACTAGTTCATTGGCCATTGGTGGCGTATTAGCTATGTTTGCGGTATACGCGCTGATGGCTGTGCCACTGCGCTCATACAGCCAGCCGCTTATCATAATGTCAGTAATCCCGTTCGGTATTATTGGTGCGATTATTGGCCACTGGATTTTGGGTATGCCGGTAAGCATCCTGAGTTTGTTCGGCATCATTGCTTTAGCCGGGGTCGTGGTAAATGACTCTTTGGTAATGGTCGACTATGTCAACCGAGCGCGTGAAGAGGGTACGCAATTGCGTCATGCGGTGTTAGATGCGGGCTGTCGACGCTTCCGAGCGATTACGCTGACGTCGTTAACGACGTTCTTCGGCTTACTACCAATCGTGCTAGAGAAGTCATTACAGGCGAAGATCGTTATTCCAATGGCGATATCCTTGGCATTTGGTATTATTTTCGCAACGATTATTACCTTGTTGCTGATTCCATGTCTCTACCTGATTTTGGATGATGCAAAACGCAACACGCAAACGATGTTGTCTTGGTATGGTTTGGCGAAACCACCTAAGCCCAAAGAAGAAACTACGGAAGAAGCATTAAAAGATTATTAATTTAATGCGCTGCAAAAGGCCGAGCCTCCGTGCTCGGCTTTTTTGTGTCTGGTTGAGGTAGCATTACGGTTTAAATTTAAATTGCGCTCATCAAAGTTGTCATAAACTGTTAACATAAGCCGATTAATGTGGGCACAATTATCAGGTGTGGGGACGCTATGCTGCTATCAATGATCGACATCATTGTTTTGTTGTTCTTTTTTGTTTGCTGGATAGGTTATTCTCTGTTCGCGCGTAAGCGCGCTAAAACCACACACTGTTTGTCCAGTATTTTGTGTGAGCTGCGTATTGATTGGATGCGTAACGTGATGCACAAAGATAATCAAATTGCCGATGCATCACTTATCGGTAACGTCGAACGTACAGTGACGTTTTTCGCATCTTCGACCATTCTGGTGTTGGCGGGTGTAATTACCGTACTTGCGCATGCCGACCAGCTTGTAAATGTACTCAACGAACTACCGCTAACACCCACCGCTCATGTGAATATGGTGCAGTTTAAGCTTGCTGTGCTAGCGCTTATATTTATCTACGCCTTTTTCAAATTTACTTGGGCTATACGGCAGTTTGGTTTCGTGTCAGTGTTACTCGGTGTCAGCGTAAATTATCAGCAAAATCAGCGCCCGGAAGAAGAACGGGAAGAGTTTGCTCGTCATGCTGCGAAAGTATTGGACCAATCCGGTCATGAATATAATAAAGGCTTAAGAACGTATTATTTTGCACTCGCGTACATGTCATGGTTTTTGCATCCGGTGATGCTGGTGATCTCAAGCGCCATCGTCGTCTGGGTACTGTACCGGCGTGAATATAAATCACGGGTATTACGTGATTTGCTAGCGACCAAAGGGTTTGTCCCCGGGAAAAAAGTGAAGGAGTAAGATGGTGGACCAAGTGTTTAGCAATTTTCTTAACTGGACTCGAGAACATGAGTGGGGCTACCCCGAACAATTTCAGAAAACACTAGATAACGGTACTCAATTAACGGTTTGGGACAGTGGCGTGTTGGTTGTTGAACCGAAGCATACCGGCGACAAAGATATTATTTTATCGTGTGCTGTTCATGGCAACGAAACCGCCCCCATTGAAATTTGCAGCGATATTATTCAGGACATTATTTCGGGTGAGCAGACAGTCGCTCATCGCGTTCTGTTTCTAATTGCAAACCCGGCTTCAATTAATATTGAACAGCGGTTTGTTGAAGAAAATATGAACCGTTTATTTAGCGGTGCGCATAGTCAAGGTGATCAACAGAATAAAGAACGCGAGCGTGCGAAAAAAATTGAAGGCTATTGCGAGCGTTTTTACACATCGGCGCTACAGGGAGAACGTCGCCGTTATCACTATGATTTACATACCGCTATTCGCGACTCGAAGCGCGAAAAATTTGCCGTTCATCCGTTTACCGACGGTAAGCCATATCATCGTGAGCAATTGCAGTTTTTACTCGCGTGCGGTGTTGATACTATTTTATTAAATCAACAGCCGACCACAACGTTTTCTTATTTTTCATACAACACCTTCGGAGCTCAGGCATTTACCGTTGAGCTGGGTAAAGTGAAAAAATTTGGCGAGAATAATCGTGTGGATTTCCAAGCGGCAGAAGATACGCTGCGTCGGCTAGTGGGTGAGCAAGCGCTTAGTTTCCCTGAGTTTGAACCAGAACAGCACTTTATGTTTGCTGAAGCGCAAACGATTAATCGTCAACACGAAGAATTTGAACTTAATTTCGCCGATGACGTAGCTAACTTTACCGCTTTTGACAAAGGCGACCTATTAGCGATTGATGGTGGCGAAAACATTTACGCACAGCATGATGGCGAACATATTATTTTCCCCAATGCGCAGGTGGCATTGGGGCAACGCGCTTTGTTGACCGTAATCCGAGTACCGACAGAATCACTCGAGCTGGTCTAATCTCCGCATAATATTTGTTAAAACTGTTCGTTTCCATTTACACTAGGCCCACTGGATATTCTCCCGTGGGCTGTTTGCATGACACTTTACGTAAAGGTAAAGTAGCGGCAAATTTACACCCTGCTTAAAACCGAAAGAGAAGGTTATGGCCAAGGATAAAAAACACAATACAGAGATAGTGACCCAGTCACAGTGGTTTGACAGTGACTCAGTAACTATTCCCATGTTGCAGCTTCTTAAAGAAGACGGCAGCTTACATAAAGGCGTTGAGATGCCAGAGTACGATAAGGATCTCATCGTTAAAATTCATGACACTATGCTGTTCATCCGTACCTTGGATGAACGCATGATTGCCGCACAACGCCAAGGTCGTATTAGTTTCTACCTGGCTTCGCGTGGCGAAGAAGCTGAAAGTGTGGCTTCAGCCGCGGCGTTAGACCAAGGCGACATGATCATGGGTCAATACCGTGAGCAAGGCGCGCTGGCTTATCGTGGATTTACCGTTGAACAGTTCATGAACCAGTTGTTCTCAAACGAACAAGATCTCGGTAAAGGGCGTCAGATGCCGGTTCACTACGGGTGTCGTGAGCTTAACTTCATGACCATCAGTTCACCTCTGGGTACTCAGATTCCACAGGCGACCGGTTACGCGTTTGGCCAAAAAATGGATAAAACCGGCAAATGTACTATTTGCTACTTCGGTGAAGGTGCGGCATCTGAAGGTGACTTCCACGCTGCACTGAACATGGCATCAGTTTATAAAGTGCCGGTAATCTTCTTCTGTCGAAATAACGGTTATGCGATTTCTACACCGTCTCAAGGTGAGCAATACGGCGGCGATGGTATCGCACCCCGTGGTATTGGTTACGGCATCAAAACTATCCGTGTCGACGGTAATGATGTGTTTGCTGTGTTGAAAGCAACCCAAGAAGCACGTCGTCTCGCCGTTGAAGAAGACGAGCCTGTATTAATCGAGGCGATGTCTTATCGTATGTCGGGTCACTCAACCTCAGACGATCCGACCGGCTACCGTACGCGTGATGAAGAAGACGAGTGGAAAGTGAAAGATCCGCTTGAACGTCTGCAAAAGTGGATGTTGAACGAAGGTTGGTTGACCGAAGAGCACATCACCAGTCAGCACGAGAAAGTTAAAGCCAGCGTTTTAGCAGCACTGAAAGAGGCCGAGAAAGTGCCAGCTCCTCACATTGATGAACTTATCAATGACGTTTACGACCAACCGAATGAGTTGCTTAAAGAACAGCTTGAAGAACTTAAAGAACACATTCGCAAATATCCGGATGCCTATCCGAAAACGTCGGGGAGACTGGACTAATGGCTAAAATGAATTTACTACAAGCCATCAACAGCGCCTTAGACCTGGCGATGGCTAAGCACGACAACGTATACAGCTTCGGCGAAGATACTGGCGGTTTCGGTGGTGTATTCCGCGCGACCTCAGGCTTAACCGAGAAATATGGTAAACACCGTAACTTTAATACGCCGCTCGTTGAGCAAGGTATTATTGGTTTCGCGAATGGCTTGGCATCACAAGGCAGCTACGCCGTCGCAGAAATACAGTTCGGCGATTATATCTTCCCAGCGTTTGACCAAATCGTTAACGAATCAGCTAAATTCCGCTATCGCTCAGGTAACGAGTTTAACGTCGGGGGTTTAACGATTCGCACGCCGTATGGCGGTGGTATTGCAGGTGGTCACTATCACTCGCAATCTCCGGAAGCCTATTTTGCACATACGCCGGGCCTAAAAATCGTCATGCCACGTAACCCATACGAAGCCAAAGGGTTATTGCTGAGCAGTATCTTTGATCCCAACCCGGTTCTGTTCATGGAGCCTAAGCGCTTATACCGTGCTTCAACCGGTGATGTACCAGAGGAAGAGTACACGATTCCTCTCGGTCAAGCTGAGGTGGTTAAAGAAGGCGCTGACATCACGCTACTCGCGTGGGGCGCACAAATGGAAATGACTGAAAAAGCGGCTGAACTTGCTGAGAAAGACGGTGTTTCATGTGAAATAATCGATCTGCGCACGATTTTGCCGTGGGACGTAAAAACCGTCACTGAGTCGGTGTTGAAAACGGGACGTTTAGTTATCAGCCAAGAAGCGCCGATAACCAGCGGCTTTGCGAGTGAAATCGCAGCGACAGTACAGGATAAATGCTTCTTGTATCTTGAATCGCCGATTGCGCGCGTGTGTGGTTTGGATGTTCCTTATCCATTGTGCCATGAGAAAGAATATATGGCGGATCATCTGAAGATCTACGAAGCCATTAAACGCACGATGAACTACTAAGGGTCAATGTCATGAGTAAAGATTTTATTCTGCCGGATATTGGTGAAGGCATCGTCGAGTGTGAAATTGTTGAATGGCTTGTAGCCGAAGGCGATACCGTAAAAGAAGACCAGCCGGTTGTTGAAGTAATGACCGACAAGGCGATGGTTGAAATTCCTGCGAAGGATGATGGCGTTGTTGAGAAGCTGTATTACCAGAAAGGTGATATCGCAAAAGTTCACGAGCCATTATTCCGCATCAACGCCGAAGGTGATTCTTCTGATGATGCAGCGCCGGCATCTGACGATGCTGCACCTGCTTCTTCGGATGATGCTGAAACCACTGATTTCATTCTGCCGGATATCGGTGAGGGTATCGTGGAATGCGAAATCGTTGAGTGGCTCGTCAGCGAAGGCGATGAGGTCAAAGAAGATCAGCCCGTTGTCGAAGTTATGACTGACAAAGCGACAGTTGAAATCCCGGCTAAAGAAGACGGCAAAGTGGTTAAGCTTTATCACAAGAAAGGTGATATCGCTGAGGTCCACAAACCGTTATTCGCACTGCAACCCGCTGGTGGCGTTGAGCCAAGCAAGCAGACTAAAGATTCAGCACAAGCGCAGCAGAAGAACACGCCAAGTCAGTCGGCTGATGGCGGGGCAGAACCTGCGCAACCAGCGCGTCAAGGTAAGGCCGTTGCGAGTCCTGCGGTGCGTCGTTTAGCGCGTGAAAATAGCATTAACATCGCGGATGTGCCAGGTTCGGGTAAAAAAGGTCGAGTGTTAAAACAAGACATTAAAGACTTTGTCGCAGGTGATAAGTCAGCACCACAAGCGAGTACACAACAGCAAACGACGACTCCTGCACAGCAGAGCGGTGGTACGCGTACCGAAGCAATCCGTGGTGTGAAAGCGGCGATGGCGAAGCAGATGATGAACTCTGTCAGTACCATTCCGCACTTCACTTACTCGGACGAGTTTGACCTGACGAACTTGATTGCATTGCGTGAAAAACTCAAAGAGCAATATAAAGAACAAGGTGTTCGCCTTACGGTGATGCCGTTCTTTATTAAGGCGCTGTCATTGGCGCTGAAAGAGTTTCCGATCATGAACGCGCAGGTCAACGATGATTGCACGGAAGTCACTTATTTTGACGACCACAATATCGGCATGGCGGTTGATACCAAAATCGGCTTGTTGGTACCTAATGTAAAACAGGTACAAAACAAGAGTATTATCGATGTGGCAAATGAAGTGACACGTCTGACCCAAGCGGCACGCGAGGGCAAAGTACCACAAGCCGATATGAAAGGCGGTACCATCAGCATTTCAAACATCGGTGTTATTGGCGGCACGGTGGCAACGCCGATCATTAATAAGCCCGAAGCAGCGATTGTCGCTTTAGGAAAAGTACAAGAGTTGCCACGTTTTGATGCGAATGGTCAAGTGGTTGCACGTAAGATGATGACGGTGAGCTGGTCAGGCGACCACCGTATTATCGATGGCGGCACCATCGCGCGCTTTAATAAGCGTTGGCAAGAGTTTCTTGAAGATCCTACCAGCATGCTGGTGAATATGGTCTAACGGGACTGACTAGAAAAAAGGCGCTCCACAGAGCGCCTTTTTTAATGGTCATTAACCAAGGGATTTCTTTTTAATGCGAATGCGCTGAAAGACTAACCCGGTGATAATCAGTACTAAGCCAGCGATAGTGCTCATGTGAATCGTTTCGCCAATGATCTGGTTGAGTAAAATCAGCGAAATAAACGGCGATAAAAATATCAAATTACTAATAAGTGATGTATTGGTTGCGGTTTTCATTGCGCTCATCCACAGCAAAAAGGTAATACCCATTTCAAATAAGCCGACATAGCTCACTGCCAGCCATCCTTGCCATGGGATCCCGCTCCAATCGTCAAACCATACTGATGCTACCCACAAGAACGGAAGCGATAAACCGAAAGCAAGCACTAACTGTACGACCGAATCAGCGTTACGTTTGGTATTGATAATCCAGTATAAGGCCCAAAGAAAGGTCGATAGTAGTGCCCATAAAACGCCCTCTAGATTACTGAATGAAAGTCCTATAATATCGCCACGCGTCGCAATCACCAGCACGCCTAAATAGCCCAGAGCGCTGGCAAACCAATCCCGCTTACGAATTTTTTGTTTAAGTAATACCGCTGCCATAAATGTGAGCGCAATGGCCCAGGTATAATTGAGCGGTTGAGCCTCCGATGCGGGAAGCAACGAGTAGGCCTCGAACAACACTAAGTAGTATACCGTGGGGTTGAGCACACCAATTAAAAGGTAGTAAAGAGGCATCCGGCGCAGCTCAAGCAAAAGTTGCGCTTGCTTACCTTGAATAAATGCCACCAAGGTCAGCACGAGGCATGAAACGGCACTCGCAGCGGTCACCATTTGCAGGGGGGAGAGGTAGTTAAGCGTGATCTTGAAGGCGGTTGCTACCGTAGACCATAGCAACACAGCGGAAAGTGCATAAAGAAACGCCTTTTTGTCGTTTTCCATTATCCCCCCATAGTGCATGTTAAGTAATTGGCGCGGAGAATAGCGCACTTTGGGGTGAGTGCCTAGCTTAGTTTAAATGGAGTTTAAAAGGTCGTATGAGTGGATATCTAAGTGTCATCACTTTGGTTGTCGATGACCTCAATCGAAGTTTTGAGTTTTACAACCAAGTATTTAATTGGCCTAATAAAGGTTTGCAAGGTAATCGAGAAGATGACACGCAGGTGGCATTCTTTTCCCCGCAAGGGAGCGTCAAAATTGCGCTTTGGCCACGCGAAAGTTTTAATCGCCAATTAGAGATCAATAGCGTACATTCGCCTTGCATGGGTACCACCATGCAAAGTCTTAATTTAGAATCGGAATCCGCGGTTGAAGCTTTATTTGATCGCGCTATGCATGCCTTTGCAGAGTCTATCAAGCCGCCTCATTGGCAGCCTTGGCATTGCTATGGTGCCTACTTTAAAGACCCTGATGGCCACTTGTGGGAAATCACCTTTAATCCATCCAAAGCTTAAGAGATAAGTTCATCGCTTAGTTGCAAGGATCCTTAGTCACAAATTTTAGAGTGCATACTCTAAAATGCCGGAGGAAAGTATGTTTAATCGGCAAATAAAGCAACAACTCGAGACGACACAGCAAGTCGTTTCACAGCTACAGTCGACGTTTGACGCAATTGATGACCACGTCGCACGCATCGACTTCACCCCAACAGGTGACGTCATTGATGCTAACAATGTGTTTTTAGGCGCGATGCAGTGTTCATTAGAGGATATCGTCGGGCGCCATCATCGGCAATTCTGTGATAGTGAGCTTGCCGCCTCGGACGACTATCGCCAGTTTTGGCGGGATCTTGCTCAGGGGGTTGCGAAAAAAGGTCGGTTTAAGCGTCGACGGCCGACAGGTGAAGAACTGTGGTTAGAGGCGACCTACTTTCCCGTGCGCGATGCTCAGGGGCGCGTGAATCGTATTATGAAAATTGCTTCGGATGTCACCGCCGAGGTGGAGCAGCTCAATCGACAACGTTCGATTACCGAAGCGATTAGCCGCTCGATGGCGGCTATTGAGTTTGATACCCAAGGTCACGTGTTGTGGGCAAATGATAACTTTTGCCGAACTATGGGTTATCGACTCGAGGATATTCAGGGTAAGCATCATCGAATATTCTGTG
>NZ_CAXGLS010000033.1:0-26452 GCF_964010655.1 uncultured Idiomarina sp. | reverse complement strand
GGACACTGCCCTTTCACGGCAGTAACAGGGGTTCGAATCCCCTAGGGGACGCCAATTTTACTAACACGATGCAGTTTTGATTGCGTCCCCTTCGTCTAGAGGCCTAGGACACTGCCCTTTCACGGCAGTAACAGGGGTTCGAATCCCCTAGGGGACGCCAACACTAAACCACCTTCGAGGTGGTTTTTTTGTGTCTGCAATTTATCAACGCTTAACCCGATGCCTCGGCGTTTTTAGCCAGCTCAAGCAAGTACGGTGAGAGGAAATCCGCAATAGCGTCTTGCGCTGCTGCAGTGGGGTGGATGCCATCATCTTGCACGAAGTCTGGGTTCTCTACTAACTCGGTCATAAAAAATGGCACCAGTGTTACATCATACTTTTCTGCCACACGCGTAAACACCGCCTGAAATCGCTTTGAGAAGCGCGGACCATAGTTGGGCGGTACCATGACCTGACTGAGCGCCACTTTAATCCCTTTCGCCTGTGCCTGCTCGATCATATTAGACAAGTTCGTTTCCACCGTCGCTAAATCGAATCCACGCAACCCGTCATTGCCGCCTAACTCAATAAAAATAGCATCCGGTTGGTGGCGCTCAATAATGCCTGGTAAACGATTGAGACCGCCACGAGTGGTTTCACCACTGATACTGGCATTGACTATTTCAATGTTCGGGTACGCCTGCTGCCAACGGTTTTGCAATTCTGCTACCCAAGTTTGTTGTTGCGAAAGACCATAACCTGCGCTTAGGCTATCTCCTAATACAACAAGTGAAACATTTGCCGCAACACTACGTATAGATATAAAAATCAAAGTAATACAAGCTAACTTTAATAGGAAATTTTTCATTTTATGCTCATTCAAACTCAACAACTCGAAAAGATAGTCGAAACCTCTGAGGGACCATTACAGATTTTGCAACCAATTGACCTCGCAATCAATGCTGGCGAGACTGTTGCGATTGTTGGAGCGTCCGGCTCAGGTAAATCAACGTTACTATCACTACTCGCTGGGTTAGACATTGCCACCCACGGCGATGTTCTTATAGAAAACGAAAAGTTAAGCGATTTGGATGAGGAACAACGTGCGAAGCTGCGCGCCGATAAAGTAGGCTTTATTTTTCAGTCGTTTTTGCTAGTGCCTAGCTTAAGCGCGTTAGAAAACGTGATGTTACCGGCAGAGCTTGCTGGCCACAAAGGCGCTGAAAAGGAAGCTCGTGAGCTGTTAGAAAAGGTCGGGCTCGCTGACCGCTGGCACCATTACCCTAATCAACTCTCGGGCGGCGAGCAGCAGCGCGTCGCTATTGCGCGCGCGTTTGTTGGTCAGCCAAAGATTTTATTTGCTGATGAACCCACCGGTAACCTCGACAGTAAAACCGGTGACAAAGTCGAACAGTTGCTATTTGACTTGAACAAGGATTACGGCACCACTTTAGTAATGGTGACTCACGACACCACGTTAGCGAAACGCTGTCAGCGTATCCTAAACATGGAGGCTGGGCAGCTAGCGGAGGCGTCGCGAGATGTGGCATAAAATATCGTTTCGCTTACTCAAGCAGGAGCTCAAGCGCGGTGAGCTCACGATCATGGCGCTCGCTATCATTTTATCGGTGACCGCGGTTTTATCACTGTCGTTATTTAGTGAGCGCCTACAATCCGGATTACTCGAACGCAGTAGTGAATTTCTCGCAGCTGATCGAGTATTAAGTTCACGCAGAGATATCCCTCAAGAGTGGCTTGATAGAGCGGATGAGGAGGGGATTCAGAGCGCGTGGCGAGTGATATTTAACTCAATGGCGTTTGCTAACGATAAGCTTGAGCTCGTCGATATCAAAGCGGTATCTGATGGTTATCCGCTACGAGGTGAGCTTAAAGTAGCCGATAAGCCCTTTGTTGAAGGGCAAGTCACCAACACTCTCCCCCCGGCTGGAGAAGCTTGGGTCGCATCGAGTCTATTCCAAGCGTTATCGCTTGAAATGGGCGACTTTATTGAAGTGGGGAATAGCCGCTTTAAAGTGACTAAGGTGGTGACTTACGAACCTGATGTCGGTTTCTCAGTGTTCACCGACAGTCCCAATGTCATCATTCGTTATTCACAGTTAGCTGAGACCGGGTTGATTCAACCGGGAAGCCGCGTACGTTACAACGTCTTATTCGCCGGAACGCCAACGCAACTGGATAACTACGAGAATTGGCTTCTCCCACAATTGAATGATGACACTCATAGCTGGCGCAGTATCGAAGACGGCGACAGCCCCTTGGCGCGCGCCCTAAATCGCGCTGAACGCTTTATGATGCTGGCGAGTCTGTTAGGTGTAGTACTTGCAGCAACGGCTGTTGCCGTAGCCGCCCAACGCTACTGCCAGCGTAATTATGACGTGGTGGCCATATTTAAAACCTTAGGAGCGGGCAAACAGCAGATCCGTAAGATCTTTGTGCTTCACTTGCTATTGCTTACGGGAATCAGCGTCGGTATTGGCATCTTGTTAGGGTGGCTCATTCAATCCTACGTGATTAACTGGGTCGCTGAACAGTTGGGCGCTTCACTACCATCAGCCAGTTGGCGACCTTATGCGCTCGCTATTGCAACGGGCCTAATTAGTGCGGTGATGTTTACGCTTTACCCGCTATTTAGATTGATTTCTATTCCACCGTTACGTGTACTACACCGTCAAATGGTCGGTGTACAGGCGGTTCGCTGGCTGCAATGGATATTAAGCGGCGGCACGATTTATGGGTTATTGGTGCTGTACTCACAGCAATGGTGGTTATCGACGGCCTTGTTCGTGGGAGGGGCTTTTGCTGCGGGTATCCTGTTGTTGATTGGTCGTCTGCTGATCGGTGCGGGTCGAAAAGCAGGCATGCAAGCAGGGAGTGCTTGGCGTTTAGCGATGGCCGGCTTACAACGACGCGCGTCAGCAAACAGCGTACAGATGTTGAGTTTTTCAACCGCCATTATGTTGTTGCTGTTGGTTATCGTCATGCGCAATGATTTACTTGCGGACTGGCAGCGTCAACTGCCAGCGGATGCACCGAATTATTTTGCGCTGAATATCGCTGAAGAGAAAGTTGACGATTTGCGCGCTATGTTCGCTCGAGAGGACATCGAAGCAACCGATCAATATCCGCTAATCCCGGGTCGGGTAACTCACCATAACGGTACTGAACTGATTGATGAAGTGACCAAAGAAAACCGCGAGGAAGTCGAGCAGGGCGATCGTGAGGAAGGTTTTGGTCGTGAGCTCTCATTGACATGGCGCGATACGGTACCGCCCAACAATGAAATTGTGAGCGGCGAGTGGTGGGGCGATAATGCCGAGCCACAGGTGTCCGTTGAAAAACAAGCGGCAGAACGATTAGAAATCAAAGTAGGCGACACGCTGACCTTTAATATCGGCGGTGAAGTATTTACCGTGCCAGTAACGAGTTTGCGAGAGGCGGACTGGGGCTCGCTTCAGCCCAACTTTTACATGATTTTTAATACCAGCACACTCGCTGATTTTCCTGCAACCTATATAACCAGCTTTCACTTAGACAGTGAGCGTAAAGATGAGCTATACCAATTATTTAGACCGTTTCCCGAGGCTTCCTTAATCGATTTGGACGCGATTATTGACCAAATCCGTGAAGTCATCTCGCAGGTCAGTATTGCGATTCTTTTCGTCTTAGTTCTGGTGATGATTGCAGGCGCCTTGGTATTGATAGCGCAAGTACAGGCGAGCATGGAGGAGCGCCAAAAAGAACTGGTTATTCTACGCACCTTGGGTGCTTCAGGTAAGTTGCTAAGTCGGAGCATCAGCTATGAATTTCTTATGTTAGGGGCCATAAGTGGTCTAATAGCGACCATTGCGATGGATTTATCGCTGCTCATTTTACAGACCCAAGTGTTTAACATGGATGCCACCTGGCATTGGCGTTTGTGGTTGGTGGGTCCTATTTCAGGCGCGGTTGTCGTTGCTTTGTTAGGTCGACTCGCGTGTTCGCGTTTGATTCGCCGCAACACGGCACAATTGATACGTAAATTGATTTAATGGGAGGCGAAGTATGAATATTCTTATAACTGGTGGCTCTGGGCTTATCGGCTCTCGCTTTATTCGCTACTTCAGCCAACAACATTCATTTACGGTGACGACGCGCTCAGTAGAGCGCGTCAAGCAGCAATTTCGAGGTTGTAATGTCGATGTTGTGGGTGAACTGCCAACTGCTGAGGCGCTCACCTCGTTTGATGCGGTGATTAACCTGCAAGGCGCTGGAATTGCCGATAAGCGCTGGTCGGCCGAGCGTAAACAGCAATTGCAAAATAGTCGCTGGCAAGTCACTGAAGATCTAGTGCAGCGAATACGCGCGTGCCCAGCGCCACCTATCTTGCTCAGTGGTTCTGCAATTGGTGTCTATGGTCCGCGAAACAGCGAGCCGGTGGACGAATCCGCTACGGCAAACCGACACGACTTTGCCGTCGAACTTTGCGAGCAATGGGAGTCCATTGCGCTACAAGTCAAGGAGCACACGCGTGTCGTATGTTTACGCACTGGCGTCGTACTCGACAGCAGCCAAGGTGCATTGCCACGCATGTCGCTGCCCTATAAATTCGGTTTAGGTGGTCCGATGGGCTCAGGGGAACAAATGATGTCGTGGATTCACATTGAGGATATGATCCGTGCGATAGAATTTATTCTGCAGGACGACAGCATCTCGGGGCCGGTTAATTTGACGGCACCTAATCCAACGCCGAATAAACAGTTTAGCCAAACCTTAGCGAAAACGTTGCACCGGCCCCATGTATTATTCGTTCCAGCGTTTGCGTTGAACCTAATGTTGGGAGAAATGGCTTCGATGTTGTTAGAGGGGCAAGCGGTCGTGCCGAAAAAGCTTGAGCAAGCGGGATTTAACTTTAACTTTCCTCAGTTACAAGACGCGTTGTCTGATCTGCTTTAATGGCAGGTAACAACGCTTTTTGCCAAAGCGTCTGCTGGTGGGTCGGCTTAAAGATATTAAAGTGTCCGATGCGGCGACCCGCCTGTTGCGGAGTCAAACGCGTCACCTTTTGTTGTGTATTAGGATAACGTTGTAACAGTGCACGAACGTTATCTTCTACCAACAACTCATCATCACTAATAGCGAAGGCATGATACGATTGGGTTAAACGTTGATAGCCTTTGAGTTGCTCAGTCGATAAATGGTCGAATAAATAATTGCGGCTGCGACACCAACGGCTCCATTGACGCATTGCCTGCGCTGGCATGTCACCCACCATGTTGAGCCGCTTACCTGGAAAATAACCCGCAATCGGTGTCGCAAGTGGTATCGCCAAATACCACAACAGCCAAGATGTGCGTCTGACTTGAGAGCTGGCTTGTCGCCAGTACCCGGTTCCGGAAGCCACCGTGACTATCCTATCGATACGCTCGGGGTGAGGAATTAATCCCAAAAGTTGACCGCCTAAACTATGACCCAGCCAAATTAACTCGGCGCTGGGAAGCTGCTCCCGTGCCCAAGTGAGCACGTTATCAAGGTCTAAGGTCGCCCAGTCGATAATATCGGTCTCAATTTTACTGAGCGGCTTATCTATAGAGTCGCCAATGCCGTAATAATCGAAACACGTCACGGCAATACCCTGTTCTGCCAACCACTGCGCAAATCGATGATAAAACCGTTGTTTTACGCCAAGGGCTGGCGCAATCACAACATGTTGTTGCGCCCCTGCGGCAGGGAAATAATTAATTGCTAATGCGCGGTTAGCATATTTGAGCCGTGTGGATTGCATACAGAGTTAGGGTAGCACCGGGTTGAACGGTTTAACCTGCGCTGAACGGTAGACGCCTGCATCCCAGTAAGGATCGGCGTGCGCCCACTGCTCTGCTTGTTCAAGGGTGTCGAATTCAGCGATTACGACTGAGCCGGTGAAGCCCATGATACCTGGATCCTTCTCTGCAATCGCAGGGCAAGGGCCGGCGACAAGTA
The DNA here is from genome assembly GCF_964010655.1 of uncultured Idiomarina sp. NCBI lineage: Bacteria > Pseudomonadati > Pseudomonadota > Gammaproteobacteria > Alteromonadales > Idiomarinaceae > Idiomarina > uncultured Idiomarina sp. Next base: position 20,494 of record NZ_CAXGLS010000033.1, on the reverse strand, counting down.
AACGTCCTTGCTCTTTTAACGCCTCTAAGCGTTTAATATGCGCTGGACGCGCTTGCTTACGCTTGGCGAGTGAATCGTCATGATCTTCTGCAAAAATCACAAACCACATGGCTTATTTATCTCCTTCCATGTCCTCAGCGTGTCGGTAGATATACATTCCTGTAGCAACGACAAGCACCAACGAAATGCCAATAATGCCAAAGACTTTAAAATTAACCCAAGCATCTTGTGACATATACTGAGCAACATAAACATTCACAGCGGCGATAGCCAAACAAGTAATAACCCAAGCATATGTGAGTCGGTTCCAAGCGCTATCTGGCATTTTTATGTCTGCATCAAATAGGCTTTTTAGTGGACTGGTTTTTTTTATCCAAAGTGTGCCAGCTAACAATGCGGCAATCAGCACATAAATAATGGATACTTTGATTTTAACAAACCAATCATCGTGTAGAAAAACGGTGATGCCGCCAAAAACCAGCACGGCACCTAACACGATCCAATGACGCGTAGTAATAGGTTGCTTAAGCAGCTTAAGACCGACTAACTGTACAATCGTTAATCCCATTAAAGCCCAGGTTGCCGCGAAAATATCGACCATCTGATAAACAACAAAAAAGACAACTAATGGTAAATACTCTAATACCAGCGCCATGGATACTCCTACTACGATGTGGCTGACTTCATCGACTCAACAAATTGCCCAAGTTGGTCGAGCATTTGTGCTGTATTGTCGATGTTTTTTTCGATAATAGCAACGACTGCGGAACCACTGATAGCGCCCTGAGCGCCCGCCTTAATCGTGGCTGTTACATGTTCAGGTTGAGAGATACCAAAACCCAGCATAATCGGAGCTGAGCCGGCTGAACGCAGTTGTGAAATGAGTTTCTCGGCCGGCACCTGCATTTGTGTCTCTGTTCCCGTAACCCCAGAGCGACTAAGCAAGTAAACATAGCCTTGGCTTTGTTTGGCGATCGCCTCGATCAACGAATCTGAAGCATCCGGCGGACAAATAAACACGGGCGCTATTTGACGATCGATAGCCGGTTGTGAAAAGCGAATTGCCTCTTTGGTTGGTAAATCGGCGACGAGCACCGAGTCGACACCGACAGCGGCCATTTTTTCATAAAAGGTATCGATACCTTTGGCAAAAATCAGGTTTGCGTAAACCAGCAAGCCAATCGGTATATCAGGTGCGTATTCGCGGACCTGTTTTAGAATCGATAAACAGTCTTCAAATCGTGTACCTCCCTCGAGGGCGCGAACATTAGCGCGCTGAATGACGGGACCGTCGGCGACCGGGTCAGAAAATGGAAGACCCAGCTCCAATGCATCGGCGCCCGCATCGATCAATCGCTTAATCACCTCAACGCTGACCTCAGGAGTCGGGTCGCCCAGCGTCACAAAAGGCACAAAAGCACCTTGATGTTGCTTGTCTAGGTTTGCAAATAGTTGTTCATAACGACTCATGTGTGGACACCCTATGATTGTTCTTGAGCATTGAAAATACGACGGACGTGATCGATATCTTTGTCACCACGACCCGATAAATTGATCAATAGAATTTCTGGAGCATCAGGCTCAGCCGCGCGTTTTAGCGCATAGGCAAGCGCATGTGCAGATTCTAACGCAGGTATAATGCCCTCATGGCGGGAAAGCAGTTGAAATGCCGCCAATGCCTCATCATCTGTAACCGACTCATAACGTGCACGACCAATGGCCTTTAAGTGCGCGTGTTGTGGTCCTACGCCCGGGTAATCCAAACCCGCTGAGACCGAGTAGGATTCTTCCACTTGCCCTTCGTCGGTTTGCATCAAGTAGGTCAAGCAGCCGTGCAAGATACCAGGACTTCCCGCAGTGAGTGTAGCGCCGTGGTGTTGCGTATCGACGCCTTTACCTGCGGGTTCAACGCCCACGAGAGCTACATTAGGTTCGTCGATAAAATCAGTGAACATGCCAATGGCATTCGAACCACCGCCTACACAAGCAATGACTTCATCGGGTAAACGACCTGCTTGCTCAATAATTTGCTGCTTTGCTTCTTCTCCGATCATTTTGTGGAACTCACGCACAATTGTTGGGAAGGGGTGAGCTCCGGCTGCTGTACCGAGCAAGTAATGAGTGGTTGGGTAGCTAGCCGTCCAGTCACGTAATGCTTCGTTCACCGCGTCTTTTAATGTACCGCTACCGGTATCAACAGGCACTACTTTAGCGCCCATCAACTCCATACGAAACACATTGGGCTGCTGACGTTCGACGTCTTTTTTACCCATGTAGATGATGCACTCGAGGTCGAGCAATGCACACGCCAGTGCGGTCGCTGTACCGTGCTGTCCCGCACCGGTCTCAGCGATAATTCGTGTTTTTCCCATACGCTTGGCAAGCAAGGCTTGCCCGAGTACTTGGTTAGTTTTATGTGCACCACCATGTAGCAAATCTTCGCGTTTGAGATATATTTTTGTACCGTTAGGGCTTTCAAGTGGCAAGTTACGACATAGTGATAGAGGTGTTGGTCGGCCTAAATAATTTTTCAGCAGCCCACGAAACTCCTGCTGAAACGCCTCATCTTGTTGCGCATCGATAAATGCTTTTTCTAGCTGCTCGAGCGCAGGTAGAAGGATTTCAGGTACGAACTGACCACCAAAATCACCAAAATAAGCTGAAAGTGACTGGCTCATGCTGCGGCCTCCTGTGACTGATTTGAGTTTGCATTGGCACCGTAGTGGCGAATGCGTTTAAAAAGAGAAGAAATTAACCGTGCGTCTTTGATGCCTGCTTGCCACTCTAATTTAGAGCTTGCATCGACACCACTGAAGCCTTGTTCAATTGCGTCGCAAACATTATCGGGACTAATGCCACCAGCGAGGAGACAACGTCCTCGTTCATCGGTATCTAATTCGTTCAGTAACTGCCAATCAAAGGTTTTGCCGGTACCCCCTTGACCATGATCGAGTACAAAGCGGTCAACTGAGTGACGCAATGGATGTTCATTGAGTCTGAATGGTGCGTCAACGGTGACCGCTTTCCAAATCTGTACGTGTGCGATACCGGCTTGCTTAAAGCGGTTCTTGAGTTCAACGGTAAAGTCGATATCTTCATGTCCGTGCAATTGAACTGCGTGTAAACCCAGTTCGAAAGCTGTATTAACAACAAAGGATAGCGGCTGGTCGGCAAATACGCCGACATACTGAAGACCCTGAACTTGACGGATAATCGCCTCGGCCTGGCTTGGTTCAATGCATCGAGGTGAACGCTCGGCAAAGATGAGTCCGCCAAATACCGCACCGGCTGCATGAGCGTTTAAGGCGTCCTCCGCTCGAGTTAGTCCACAGACTTTGTTTTCACCATACAATAACTTACGGCAAGCCAGGTCGACATCGTTTTCAGCACTTAATGCACTTCCGACTAAAAAGCCATTTACGACATCACTGCAGCGGCGAATATCTTTGTGTTGGCTAAAGCCCGACTCAGCAACAAGTAAGGCACCCTCGGGAGCATAAGGTGCGAGCTCATGACTGCGATTCGGGTTGATGCTGAGGTCGGTCAAATCACGGTGATTAATACCAATAATGCGCGCACCTAACTGCGCGGCGCGACGCATCTCAGTCTCATTGGCGACTTCCGTCAGTACATCTAAACCTAAATTGTCCGCGATTGCGTGTAGATGTTGATACTGCACATCATCGAGTACCGATAACATGAGTAGGATCGCATCAGCGCCAAAGTAGCGTGCTCGATAAACTTGCTGTTCATCAATAAAGAAATCCTTGCATAATATCGGTAGGTTAACCTGTTGACTGACAGCCGCAAGGTATTCATAGCTGCCTTGAAAATACTCAGGTTCAGTTAATACCGAAATCGCGGCAGCATAGGGTTGGTAGGTTTTTGCCAACTCCACTGGATTAAAATGGGGGCGAATAAGTCCCTTGGAAGGGGACGCTTTTTTGCACTCTAAAATAAAGCCCGCTTGAGGCTGGTTCAACGCATCGTACAAACTACGCTCACTGCGCGATAGCGCGTGTTTGTCACTCGGCATCGGGTAGTGTTGCTCCTGCTGCTCGTTCTGCACTCGTTTGCGGGCAATAATTTCAGTCAGAATATTACTCGACATAGATGCCTCCTTGTACCGCTTGAATCGCCTCTAAGTGTGTCATGGCTGCGCCGCTCGCAAGATGCTCAAGCACTGCCTGGGCCGCTTGTTTGTAGTCTGAAAACTTATCCGCCATCACTAGCAATGGTGCTGTGTTTATTGCAATGGCATGGTTTTGAGCGCGGGAACCTTGCCCTGCTAAGATACGTTTTAATACCGTGGCATTAAAATCGGCATCGCCGCCTTTTAGCTCGCTCAGTGGTGCTTCATTCAAGCCAAAGTCACTGACCGACAGTGTGTATTGTTCAAGTTGGTTATCACGTAACTCAACAACTTCCGTCGTGCCGTGTAAAGCAAACTCGTCAACGCCAGAGCCATGTACGACCATAGCTCGCTCAGTGCCAAGACGCTGTAAGGTTTCGGCCATCGGTTGTAGCCAAATTGGACTATACACGCCTAATAACTGAATGTTGGGCCGTGCTGGATTCACTAGCGGACCGATAAGGTTAAAAAGGGTACGCGTTTTCAGAGTTTGGCGCACGGGCATCGCATGTTTGATACCGGGATGATAATGCGGCGCAAATAGAAAGCAAAAGCCGTGATCAGCTAACTGCTTTGAAGCCTCGCGCGGATCGAGATCAACGCGCAGACCCAAAGACTCTAATACATCGGCTGATCCTGAGCGCGATGATACGCTGCGATTACCGTGCTTTGCCATGGGTAAACCCATCGAAGAGGCAACTAAAGCCGATGTGGTCGATAGATTAATACTGTTGGAGCCATCACCACCGGTACCGCAACTGTCCGCAAGTATACCGTTGGTGCTGGTCAGAGGCTTGCTCACATCGAGCACAGCGCGCGCTGCACCGGCCAATTCCGCTGGCGTTTCACCGCGTAATTTCATGGCGACCAATGCGGCACTGATTTGTGCATCATTGAGCTCACCTTTTACCAGGTGACGAAATAGCTTTTGACTCTCGTCCTGGGACAGAGGTCGACCTTCAAGCAGGGTGGTGATCTCATTCATGACTGTGTCCTTGACTAAACTGTGTAAAAAGGTAGTGAACCGCATCCTGCAACATAAGTTTGCCGGTCGGTGTTAATAAAGATTCAGGGTGAAATTGAAAACCCACAGCATTCAACTCGGTAAACTCCGCCGCCATCGGAATCATTCCGTTGACGCTTTGACATTCGCCGATTACGTTAATGGTCGCTGGTAAGTCGTAAATACTGAGCGAATGATAACGACCGATGACGCAATGATTTTGTTGCGGTTGGCTCGCGAACAGTGGGTGAGAGCGAAACAACATTTGTGCGGTTTTGCCATGCACGACCTCGCCACAGCGGTCGACTCGGGCGCCGCTTTTTTCAGCCAGAGCTTGAAAACCTAAACAGATACCGAGCATCGGATACCGTTTTTGGCATGCGTCGATCATGTCCATCAAGTTTCCCGCCTGCGAAGGGTTACCTGGACCGGGCGATAGACATACGACTTGTGGACCTGAGTAACTATCGAGTTCACGTAATAGGCGTTCGGCACTGATCGTGTTGCGATACACTTTTAGTTCATAACCGAGTTGGCTGAGCTCATCAACTAAGTTATAAGAGAACGAGTCAAGATTATCGATGAGCGTAATACGACCTTTCATGAGCGCTCTCCTTGTGCATTTGCTGTTTGCACTGCGGCGATTACGGCGCGTGCTTTGTTTTCTGTTTCATCAACTTCCGCCTGCGGATCAGAATCGTGTACCACCCCTGCACCGGCTTGAACCACCGCACGACCGCCACTCACGAAGGCGGAGCGTATAACGATGCAAGTATCCATATCACCATTACCAGCTAGGTAACCCACAGCACCGCCGTAGCTACCACGGCCTTGTTGTTCGACTTGTCGAATTAACCGTGCCGCACTGACTTTGGGAGCACCAATCAATGTGCCCATATTCATACAGGCGCGGTAAGCGTGAAGCGCATCGCAGTCTTCACGTAATTGACCGACAACACGCGACACTAAGTGCATTACGTGGGAGTAACGATCAACTTTGAGCAGGTCGGCGACATTGCGTGTTCCCGGTTGGCATATTCGCGCAAGATCGTTTCGTGCTAAGTCGACCAGCATCAAATGCTCTGATAATTCTTTTTGATCCATGCGTAACTCGAGTTCTAAGCGACTATCGAGATCGTGATCAAGGTTGCCGTCCGGCTGCTTGCCGCGAGGACGGGTGCCTGCAATCGGATAGAGTTCGACCTGATTGCTCGTCGCGGTGTACTTTAAAGCGGACTCAGGTGAGGCGCCGAATAGCGTGAAATCTGGATGACTTAAATAAAACATGTAGGGTGATGGGTTGGTCTGTTTTAGTACTGCGTAGCTGGCAAGTGCATCGTGGCACGGTAAACTAAAGCGACGCGAGGGCACCACCTGAAAAATATCGCCATCCAGAATATGTTCTTTCAACTCCGACACATGTTGCTTAAATACCGCTTGTGACGGCGTTGCTGTAATACTCTGGTAGTCTGCGGCTAGCGGTGTGTAGTGGGTTTGCTGACGTGGCGGTAATTGACACCGTGCTGCGAGCTCTCCGATGCGCTGACTCATTTGCGCATATGCGTCGGATGACACTTCGGGCGTAAACAAGCTAGCTATTAATTGACTCGACTGGCGTTGATGGTCGACCGCTAGCAGTGTTTCAGACACATAGAACACATAATCAGGCGCACGATTTTCGCCGGTTTCAACTTGTGGTAATTGCTCATAACTCGCGAGTAAGTCGTAGCCAAATGAGCCTGCAAGGAATACCGCAAAATCGTGGCTTGAAGCTGCGTTGCGACGCTCTAGCGTGTGTTGGATAAGCCGCAATGGCTCGAAGTTAGAGACCTCTTTAAGGCGACTCATCTCGTCGAGATCACGGTTAGAAACAGGGAATTTGAATTCGCTCGTTGACTCCGAGGTCGCCAGCAAATAATCAGTGAGCTGTTGGTCTAACAGCGCTTTAAGTGGCTTACCGTTATTCGTTAGTGCTTGCACGGTAACGCGCTGGCCGTTGCATTTAAGTTCGAGGGCGGCATCGATGAGTAACAGGCTTTTTAGCGCTTGTTTAGTGCCGATATCGGCTGAATCGAGTAGCACGTGACGACCATGAGGTTGGCAAACCTGTTGGTACACGCTCTGAGTATCGGCTTGATAGGGTAACTCGACCTGAATCGATGTAACCGCTGCTGGCGCTTGTTGAGTGTTTGAATTCATTTAACTACTTCCTTTTGAGACCGCCCAACAAGCATAAAAAAACCCGCTCGTTGAGCGGGTTTTCGAAACTGTACTTATTTACGTATGCGCACAGAACCACCACCCGCTAATTCGGGAAGTGCCACCACCAAGCTTGTAGTGAAAATTGTGCGAGTTGCATCGTAATAATGTCCAATTCGTTTTAGTTTGCTATTCAGTGGTTGACAAATTACCGCGCAAAGAGCGCGGTGTCAACACCCAAAATGAATTACTTGTATTGTGCTGGCTGACCTTCTTTTGGAAGCGCGTTCATAATGAACTCACGAAGATCATCATTTGCTTTTTGTAGGTCAGGTCGGCGCAAATACATCATGTGACCACTACGATACCCTTTAAAGCTAATGCGATCTTGCATCAGTTTACTACGGTCTAACTGCCAAGTTGTATACTTCGCATCAAAGTAATTGGTCGCGCCGTCAAAATAGCCCGACTGTACCATCACATTCAGGTAAGGGTTCGCTGCCATCGCTTCACGTAGTTGTTCGCCGGTGTTGTTATTGGTGCGATCCCACGGATGCACAGGACCGAACATATTGTATTTCACATCGGTCTTGTAACCTAACTCTTCGCGTAGATAGTAGTTAATTGCGGGAGTGAACGAGTGTAACCATGAAGTCAGCTCAGCATTGTAGTCAGGACTATCACCTGAACGGCTGCCATCGATACCTAAATAGCGAGAGTCCAGACGACCAATTGTGCGATCGCGGTCTCGTAAGAGTTCTTTCCAGAAATACCAAGTGCTTGGCGCTAAGTTATTACTCAACACGGCTTCTTCTGAAAGGCCAGAGTAGTGTGCCACCTGAGAGGCAATTTGCTCGCGTTGTTGTTGGGTCAGTGAAGCACCTTTTGCTAGCGCGGGTAGATATTCGTTGAGTGTGTATGACTCCGCTTCGTCGAGTACATCTAGCAGATCCTTTTTTTGTAGGTCGCTTGGTAATGCGTCGTGGTACCACGCGGCGGCAGCAAAGTAGGGTAGACGATTCGCCTCTTCAACCGGACCGCTACGCTCAATACCCAATTCAGTCGGAGAGACTAGGACAACACCATTGAGGTACATCCATTGTTGATTTTGTAAAGCGTGAGCCAGACCCGATACACGTGTCGTGCCGTAACTTTCACCAATTAAGAACTTGGGTGAACGCCAGCGGTCATAACGTGAGGTGAAGGTATTCATCCACTCGGCTAAATATTGGATGTCGGAGTTAACTCCGAAAAACATTTTTTGTTGAGCGTCACGTGAGGGCATTTCGCCGTCTTCGTTGGGTAGAACACGCGAGTAACCCGTGTTGACTGGGTTGATAAATACGATGTCAGCGACGTCTAAAATTGAATACGGGTTATCTTCGACACCATATGGTTGTACAGGGTAACCTTCATCACTGATCTTGAGGACTTTAGGACCCGTGTAGGCCAAGTGCATCCACACGGAAGCAGAGCCTGGACCGCCATTGAATGAATAGACGATGGGGCGTTTTTCACGGTTATCGATGTCTTCTCGTTTATAATAGGTATAGAACAACGTGGCGGTTGGTTTACCTTCGTCGTTCCATACCGGTAAGGTGCCGGCCGTTGCCGTATAATCAACAGTTTCGCCACGAATTTCGACACTGTGCTCAGTGGTTTTACTTGATTCAATCGGAATTAAACGCTGGTGCGCTGTCACGTCTTGAGTCTGTGCTTGAGCATCTAATGTCATGACTGAGGCGGTTGTTAATAAAGTCGCAGTTAATGTGCCTACGATAGTTTTTGTTGCTAAAGTCATAACGCTCTCCTTGGAATTTTCCATATCAGACTAGCAGGTTTTTACCCGTAGGGGTCAAAACAAATGCGACCATCGTGCGAACAAACACGACTACTGATAGGCTTGAGCAAATACTTATAAAGGTATAGAGTGAGCTAAAATTAAACGCCCGTTTAAAATAGAGAATAATGAAGATGGTAGCTAACACACAACAGTATCCGACGCTTTTCACGCCGCTTGATCTTGGCTTTACTCAATTAAAAAACCGCGTACTCATGGGTTCAATGCATACGGGACTCGAAGAAGAGAAAAACGGCTTCGAAAAGCTGGCGGCTTTTTACGAGGCTCGTGCTAAGGGCGGTGTCGGCTTGATTGTCACCGGTGGTATTAGTCCAAACTTTAGAGGTCGACTGGCGCCTTTGGGGAGTGAACTGTCAAAGCCGTGGCACGTCGCTAAACATCGCAAAGTTACGCATGCTGTTCATAAGCATGACAGTAAAATTTGCCTGCAGATCTTGCATGCGGGACGTTATAGCTATCACCCGTTCTCTCTTGCTCCGAGTGCAATTAAAGCGCCTATCACGCCTTTTAGCCCCAAAGCGATGAGTGAGCGACAAATCACCAATACCATTAGTCACTACGGGCGTTGTGCCAAGCTGGCTCAGAAAGCAGGGTATGATGGTGTTGAAATTATGGGCTCGGAAGGTTATTTAATTAATCAATTTCTCTGCCCACGCACAAATAAGCGCACGGATGAGTGGGGGGGCGATTTTAACGGACGTAGTCGCTTAGCACTTGCAATCGTTAATCGCGTGCGAGAGCAAGTGGGTAAGGACTTTATTATTATTTTTAGATTGTCCATGCTGGACTTGGTTGAAGACGGTCATACGCTCGACGAGGTGATTGAATTAGGACAAGCGCTTGAGAAAGCCGGAGTGACCATCATCAACACCGGTATTGGCTGGCACGAAGCGCGTGTGCCAACGATTGTGACGTCGGTACCACGGGGCGCGTTTGCATGGATCACTGAGCGTGTGAAGCAGTCACTGTCAGTACCCGTTGTGGCTGTTAACCGTATCAATACGCCTGAAATTGCTGAACATATATTGTCCAGTGGGCAAGCGGATATGGTATCGATGGCACGCCCGCTATTGGCCGATCCCGAACTCGTGATCAAGGCGCAACGTCAACAACCTGAAAAAATAAACACCTGTATTGCGTGCAATCAGGCGTGTCTTGATCATGTGTTCTCGAATAAGCGTGCGTCATGTCTGGTTAATCCACTCGCATGCTACGAAACTGAGTTATTAATGCAGCCAACGCAACAGTCAAAACGGCTCGCGGTGGTTGGAGCAGGTCCTGCGGGGTTAGCGTTTGCTTGCTTCGCCGCTGAGCGTGGGCATGATGTAACACTGTTTGATAAAGCGAGCGACATCGGTGGGCAGTTTAATTACGCGAAGCAAATTCCTGGCAAAGAGGAGTTTTTCGAAACCTTACGTTATTTCGATGAGCGCTTAAAAGACGCGGGGGTGAAACGCGTCTTGGGTGCGGAACAATCGGCTGAAAGTCTCACCGAGGGTGGTTTTGACGAAGTCATCTTGGCCACCGGAGTACTACCTCGCCAAGTTGATATTGAAGGTATCGATCAGCCCCATGTATTGAGTTATTTGGATGTCTTGCGTGATCATAAAGCGGTCGGCCAACGTGTAGCGCTGATTGGTGCAGGCGGTATTGGTTTTGATGTGGCAGAGTATCTGACGACTGAAGAGCAACTGACACTTGATGAATCGGCTTGGAGCGAGCGTTGGGGAATCGATAAATCGTATGAAGCGCGTGGCGGTTTAAAAGAGCAACACCCCGAAGCCAGTCCTCGCGAAGTCTGGTTGCTACAGCGCAAAGAGAGCAAAGTGGGTAAAGGCTTGGGTAAAACGTCGGGCTGGGTACACCGTACTGAACTGAAAAGTAAAAAAGTGCACATGTGGAATGGCGTGACGTACAAGAAAGTGACAGCCGAGGGTTTATTGATTGAGCGCGATGGTAAAGAGCAACTGATTGAAGTGGATAACATTATTATTTGTGCAGGACAGGTTCCGTTACGCGCGTTACAATCTTCGCTAGAGCAAAAGGGCAAACCCGTGCATCTGATTGGCGGCGCTGACGTAGCCGCTGAACTCGATGCGAAACGTGCGATTCGTCAAGGGGCGGAACTCGCAGCAAGGATTTAATTTGATAATCGATTTACATTGCCATAGTACGCATTCTGACGGTAGCCTGACTGTGCCCGAGTTGATTGATCGGGCACACAATAACAGTGTTTCGGTGTTAGCGCTGACTGACCACGACAATATTGACGGCGTGGATGAAGCTCAGCAGTATATTGAGCAAGCGCATTATGATATGACGTTGGTGGCGGGGGTTGAGTTATCCTGTTGGTGGGAAAATTTTGAAATTCACATTGTTGGCTTGAATGTCGACACACGCAGTGAAAGCTTACAGCGGCTGCTGCAAACGCAGCAAAATCGCCGTCGGGAGCGCATCGATTCGATAATCCAAAAGCTTGCCGCCCGTGATATCAATGTTGAGATTGATAGCGACGGTATTCCTACCCGAAAGCATATTGCCGATCAGCTCGTTCAGCACGGTTATGTTGATCAAGTTCAAAAAGCCTTTGATCGATTTATCGGCAAAGGTAATTTTGCTTACGTAAGGCCGCAGTGGTGTTCAATTGGGCATGCGATTAAAGCGATACATGACGCCGGAGGTAGCGCAGTGTTAGCGCACCCACATGCCTATCAACTGTCTAACAAATGGCTGAGAAAGCTCATCGGTGAAGCGAAAACTTGGGGGCTTGATGGTATTGAAGTCAGCATCGGTCAGCAAACTTTAGGTCAGCGCTCAGCTTTAGCTGAATTTGCTAAGGATTTCCAATTAAAGGCTTCGCAAGGCTCTGATTTTCATTATCCTTCGCAGTGGCGTGATTTAGGCAAAAATCTTTGTCTGCCGGATGCTTGTGTGCCAATATGGAATGACTGGTTCAGTTAAAGACCACACTCGGGTATGGAGGGGCTATGAGCCAATATTTTGAAGTACATCCGATGAATCCACAGAAGCGCCTTATCCAGCAAGCCGTCGATATTATTCGTCAAGGTGGTATCGTGGTTTATCCAACGGATTCGGGCTATGCAATTGGCTGTCAAATTGGCGATAAAAAGGCGGTCGACCGTATTTGCCAAATCCGAGACATTGACAAGGAACACAATTTTACCTTGATGTGTCGTGATCTCTCTGAGTTGTCGACCTACGCTCGAGTCGATAACGATGCATTCAGATTGTTGAAAAATAACACGCCTGGACCTTATACCTTTATTCTTAAAGGCACTAAAGAAGTACCTAAGCGGCTATTGAATCCAAAACGTAAAACAATCGGTATCCGCGTGCCTACTAATCGTATTGCACTGGCTTTGTTGGAAGAGCTCAATGAACCTTTAATGTCGACGAGCTTGATTCTCGGTAATAATGAATTGGCGGAATCCGATCCTGAGACAATTCGCGAACAACTCGAGAAGCGTGTCGATCTGATTGTCGATGGCGGCCATAAAGGCGAAGAACCAACGACTGTGGTTGACTTATCTGAGGGCGCCCCCGTGGTCATTCGTGGCGGTTCAGGTGATACTCAGCCGTTTGAATTTTAATGGAGTCATAGCAAGGACGTGGCAGAACAGCAATCCTTACCGCTAGGCTTCGTACGTGGAGAGCCGGTCATTGAAAAGCCGGAAGACCTCTATATTCCACCGGATGCGCTCGAAGTTATCCTTGATGCCTTTTCCGGACCAATGGACTTGCTGTTGTATTTAATTCGTCGACAAAAGTTTGATGTCGTTGATATTCCCGTGTTAACCATCACTCGGCAGTATGTTCACTACGTCGAGATGATGAAAGAGTTGAAATTAGAGTTGGCGGCTGACTATCTTGTAATGGCCGCGATGCTGGCTGAAATAAAAAGTCGACTATTGCTACCTAAACCCCCGCAAGAGGATGATGAAGAAGACGATCCCCGGGCTGAGTTAGTGCGCCGCTTACGTGAGTACGAAGCGATTCGGCACGGTGCCGAGTATATTGATGAACAGCCGCAAATCGGCCGTGATATGTGGTTGTCCGAAGTGAGCAGCAATGCGCGTGATCATGTTACCACAGCGCCACCTGAAGTGAGCCTCGAAGACTTAACATTGGCCTTTAGCCGTATTCTTAACCAAATTAAATTAAATGCGCACCATCATATTCAGCGTGAACAGCTATCGACTCGCGAGCGCATGAGCCAGATCTTGCAGCGATTACAAACGCAACCGTATTTGCGCTTTGGGCAGTTATTTAATAAAAGCGAGGGTCGTGCTGGCGCGGTGGTAAGTTTTTTAGCAATTTTGGAACTTGTGAAGGAATCAATGATAGAATTATCACAAGTAACACCCATGAGCGAAATTCATCTACGCAGAAAAGCCTCTTTTGATGAACAAGAAGCAATTGAAACAACTGATTGAAGCTGCATTGTTTGCGCACCCTCAGCCGCTGTCTGTACAGCGCCTGTATGAGCTGTTTGAGGCGCAAGGTGTATCATTGAATGGGGTGAAAGGCGCCATTAAAAGTTTGCAAGACGACTACCATGACCGTGGCATTGAGTTAGTTAATGTAGCATCTGGCTTTCGTTTTCAGACACGCCCAGAGTTTGGCGAGTTACTCGCTGGCTTGTGGCAAGAGCGGCCTACACGTTATTCGCAAGCCTTGTTAGAAACCTTGGCTCTCATTGCTTATCGGCAGCCAATTACGCGAGGTGAAATTGAGCAGGTGCGGGGTGTTAGCGTAAGTTCGAATATTATTAAAACATTACAAGAGCGACAGTGGATCGCGGTTGTTGGGCAAAAAGAAGTGCCTGGACGACCGCAGCTTTATGGCACCACTGCGCAATTTTTGGATGATTTTAATTTAACAAACTTGTCAGAATTACCATCGATTGATTTTTCTGATGAGACTACCGCTGAGACAGCGATAACTGAGAGAGACGATCTTCATGACTGAGAAGTTACAAAAAGTATTGGCCCGTTCTGGCTATGGTTCACGACGCGAAATTGAGGCGATGATCGGTGCTGGCCGCATCCGTGTGAATGGCAAGGTAGCGCAGGTGGGTGAGCGAATTGATGCCGATGCGTCAGTCCGTATAGACGGTCATGAGGTCGTGATTAAGTCGGAAAACTCAGTTGTCTGCCGTGTTTTGACCTATCACAAGCCAGAAGGCGAATTGTGCACTCGAAAAGATCCCGAAGGTCGGCCAACAGTTTATGAGCGTCTTCCGCGGATGAGTGGAGCACGGTGGGTTGCTGTCGGTCGTTTGGATGTGAATACTTCTGGCCTGCTTCTTTTTACGACGGATGGCGAGCTTGCTAATCGGTTAATGCACCCGAGTCAAGAAGTCGAGCGGGAATACGCCGTACGTATATTCGGTGAGGTGACCGACGCGATGATTAATCGCCTCAAAAAGGGGGTTCAACTCGAGGATGGACTGGCGCACTTCGATACCATCAAAGCGGTCGGCGGCGGTGAAGGCATGAACCGGTGGTACCACGTGACACTTAAAGAAGGTCGGAATCGTGAAGTGAGACGCTTGTGGGAAAGCCAAGAAGTTCAAGTGAGCCGTTTGATTCGAGTGCGTTATGGCGATATCAAGCTTGAGTCAGGCCTCCCCCAAGGTGGATGGAGTGAGCTTGAACTCGATCAGGTTAATGAATTACGCGCAAAGGTGGGATTGCAGCCAGAAGATAAATCCTTCGTTGATCCGCGTCATCAGGAATCTAAGCAGCGTAAGTTCGCAAAAATCCGTAAAGCGACGTCTAAGCGCAAGGACCGCTTACGCGAAGCACAACGTGTAAACAAGAATAAGCGTAAATAAGCAGGCTGATGATGGTTTATTGGCGCCCAGATTTTGCTCCGGGCCAGCAGATTGTGTTGGCTCAGCCCTACCGTCGTGACGTGTGGCGACAGTCTGCGCGCCCTGCGCGTAAATGTATCGAATCGCTCGCGCAGCTGTTACGGCAGTACCACCCTATTTGTTTACTGACTCCGCAGACGGTCTCATACGATGATATTTGGATGCGCGATATTCTGCCGCTTTGGTATCAAGAAGAGTCAGGCGAATGGCGTGGGCTATTGATGGAATTTGACGGTTGGGGGGATGTGCAACAGACCATAGAGCAAGACAGCCAGTTGCCTGAACAGTTATTTGCTGAACAGCTGTATCCAGTATCCAAATTGATTGGCGAGGGGGGCATGCTGACTCATAATGGCCAAGTGGCTTTGATGGGCTTGGCGGCGCTGAAATCAAGACAACCCGAATTGACTGTGAAACAACTGTCACGTCGTGTCGAGAAAAATTTAGCTGGGCTCGAAGTTTACTTTTTTGATGGCAAGCTGAGCGCTGACGAAACGAGTGGGCACATGGATAATCTCGCTTTGTTCATTGCTGATGACGTGCTGTTATATTGTGCAACTGAAGATCCGACTCATCCAGACTTTTTAACTTGCCAAAAGTTAGCAGAGGTTATTGAACAGCTTCCACCGGAAATCACCAAAGTGCCTCTGCCATTACCGAAGCCACAACAACCGCTAGCCCAGGATCGAGCTGGCATTATTAGCGATAGTCAAAGTCTTGTACGCGATCTGAGCTTACCGATTTGTTGTAGCTATACGAATCTCATTGCGACTGACAAGGTGATTGTTGTTCCACAATTTGATCTCAGTACGGACGAACCTGCGTTGGATGTTATTCAACGCTATGCTGGCAATAGGAAAGTGGTTAGCCACCCAGCGCGTGAACTCGTACTGGGTGGGGGTGGACTACACTGCGTTAGTCACCAAGTGCCAGCAGATATTGCTTTACCTGTTATTTGAGCGAGAAAACGACCTCTAGGCGAGCTTCAATTTGCTGCTCGCCGGGCATCGATGGAGACTTGGCGTCCATTCGTGCCTCAGCCATATGGAAAACGACGGGGCGTGGATAAGATTGCTCTGTAATCTCTAACACTGAACCTAATTCGCGTTGTGCGACGCCCGCTAATTGACCTGCTTTGTCACGTGCCGCAGCAAAGGCATCTGCTAGAGCGCGTTGATACAAGTCTTTTTGATTTGATACCTCAAACCGAACCTGACTCACGCGCGTGACACCTTGAGCGAGCGC
Organism: uncultured Idiomarina sp.; assembly: GCF_964010655.1. Classification (NCBI taxonomy): domain Bacteria; kingdom Pseudomonadati; phylum Pseudomonadota; class Gammaproteobacteria; order Alteromonadales; family Idiomarinaceae; genus Idiomarina; species uncultured Idiomarina sp. The sequence goes on along the minus strand of NZ_CAXGLS010000033.1, from coordinate 4,158 downwards.
TAAATCTACGATCTGATCATATTGCTCGATGTCGGGTAGCGTGATAGATATTTCGCGCATGACCACGAAACCGTCTTGTTTAGTTTGCCCGTCGTCATTTTGATACTGGGGATACACCTGCAGCTGGTAAGAACGAATATTGCGCTCCGGGACATCTCGTTTGACAAGATCGCGCAATAGCTTTTCTGTCGTTTGGTCTACTAAACCTTTCATGGCACTCAATTTATCGCCGCGTTGCTCGATGCTAAACTGAAGACTGACTTGATCTGGCACTGCTGACGCGGATGCTGCACCGGTCACTCGAATTTGATCGGCGGTTTTAGTCTGTGCGGTAGCGCCGAATGATACACTGGCGAGTACTGCTATCGCGGTAGCGATGATAATATTCCGTGAAGGAAAAAATGGTTTCATAGAGCTTATCCTTTGCTATTCGGTTGTACGTTGGAGTAAATACAGTTTGAAAAGTTCACATGATGATGAGCAGGTGCTCAGAGAGAAATGTTTTAAACTATTAACTAAGCGAGAGCATAGTCGTTTTGAATTAATTTACAAACTGAGCCAACGCGGCTTTGAACGCCCGCTTGTGGAGCAGGTTGTTGATCGCATGCAAGAAGAGGGCTGGCAAAGCGATGAACGTTTTGCTCAGAGCTTTGCACGAGAAAAAGTCATGCAGCGACAAGGACGAACCAAAATTGTGGCACAGGCAACGCAACAGCGTGGCGTCGATAAAGCACTTATTGAACAAGCTTTGCAACAATTAGAAGTGGACTGGTTTGAGCTATGTCAGCAGGTTTATCTAAGCAAGTTTGGCTCGACACAACCGAGTGATCGCAAAGACTGGGCCAAACGAGCACGATTTTTGATGCAACGCGGCTTTTCGCAAGAACACATCAAATTTGCAATACAAGCGCATGATGATGACTAGTGATCAAAACCTTCACATGGTAATCTAGGGGATCATAAATTATGACAAATGCGTGCAAAAAACAGGGTGTTTAATGAGCATTACAAGCGCTGAAATTCGAGAAAAATTTATTCAGTTTTTTGAGCAAAGAGGTCACCAACGGGTACCCTCCGCCTCAATGATTCCTGCTAATGACCCCACATTATTATTTACTAATGCGGGTATGGTGCCTTTTAAAGATGTGTTCTTAGGTACTGATAAGCGAAACTACACCCGAGCGACCTCTGCACAACGTTGCTTGCGCGCTGGTGGTAAACATAACGACCTTGAGAATGTCGGGTACACGGCTCGTCATCATACCTTTTTCGAAATGCTTGGAAACTTCAGCTTCGGTGACTACTTTAAGACCGAAGCCATTGAATTTGCGTGGCACTTTTTAACCCAAGAGCTACAACTTCCGGCCGAAAAACTGTGGGTCACCGTATTTGAAGAAGATGATGAAGCTTACGATATTTGGGCTAAGCACATCGGTGTGCCGGAGGATCGCATTTCCCGTATAGGCGTTAAAGATAACTTCTGGTCGATGGGGGATACGGGTCCTTGCGGTCCCTGTTCGGAAGTCTTTTATGATCATGGTCCAGAAGTGTGGGGCGGGCCTCCTGGAACGCCTGAAGAGGACGGTGACCGTTATATTGAAATTTGGAACTTGGTCTTCATGCAGTATAACCGCCAAGCGGACGGTACCATGGAGCCGTTACCCAACCCCTCGATCGATACAGGCATGGGATTAGAGCGTATTGCCGCTATTCTGCAAGGTGTGCATAGCAATTATGAAATCGATACGTTCCAAGCACTCATCAAACGCAGTGCCGACATTATTGGCGTCAGTGACTTAAGCAGTAAATCGCTACGTGTTATTGCTGACCATATTCGCTCTTGCTCGTTTCTAATCGCCGATGGTGTCATGCCATCGAACGAGGGAAGAGGTTATGTGCTCCGCCGTATTATCCGTCGAGCAGTCCGTCACGGCAATTTACTGGGTGCTAAACAAACGTTTTTCTACCAGTTGGTCGACGAACTGGTCAAGCTAATGGGTGAAGCCTACCCCGAGTTGGTTGAAAAACGTCATATTATTGAAGACGCATTGAAGCGTGAAGAGCAGCAGTTTGAGAAAACACTTGAACGCGGCTTAGCGATTCTTAATGACGAGATCAAGCAGCTATCGGACAACACGCTAAATGGTGAAGTGGTGTTCAAGCTCTATGATACGTACGGCTTTCCGATGGACTTAACCGCAGACATCGCGCGCGAGAACGAACTGGTGATTGACGAGGAAGGCTTTAACGCCGCGATGCAAGCGCAGCGTGAGCGTGCCCAGAAGGCGTCACAGTTTGGTGTCGACTATAATGCTCAGGTAAAAGCGACCACGAAGTCAGTTTTTGACGGCTATACTGAAGACAAAGCGCAAACGACTGTAGTTGAGCTATTTCATGAAGGAACAGCGGTTGAATCACTTGAAGCGGGCCAGCAGGGTGTTGTGGTGCTGGCCAACACGCCGTTTTACGCTGAGAGCGGTGGCCAAGTCGGTGATACCGGTGTATTGCTAGCAAATCAAGGTCGCTTTGAGGTCACGGATACGCAATATATTGGTAAAGCGATTGCGCATCATGGTCAGGCGGACTGTACGATAAAACTAGGCGATGCTGTTACGGCAGAAATTGACTCCGAACGACGCGCTAACATTCGTCGTAATCACTCGGCGACTCACCTGTTGCATGCTGCGTTACGAGACATTCTCGGCGACCATGTACAACAGAAGGGCTCGCTTGTTGAGGCTGAGCGCATGCGTTTTGACTTTGCTCATTTTGAGCCACTTACGAAAGCGCAAATTACCGAGCTTGAGCGTGTCGTTAATGAACAGATTCGCAAGAATGTTCGACTAACAACGCAAGTGATGAATATCGATGAAGCGAAGAAAGCAGGTGCGATGGCGTTGTTTGGTGAAAAGTACGATGACGATGTTCGAGTCGTGCGAATGGGTGAATTTTCGATGGAGCTGTGTGGCGGCACACATGTGGTTGCAACAGGCGATATTGGGTTATTCCGAATTACTCATGAAACAGGTATTGCGTCTGGAGTTCGTCGCTTAGAAGTCGTTACAGGCGCCGCTGCGTTCGAATTTATGGCGAACCAGCAAGCGATACTCAATCAATTGACGGCTGACTTTAAAACCGACGAAACGGGTTTGCTCGGTAAAGTCGAGCAACTTCAAAGCAAATATCGTGAACTCGAGCGGAAAGCCGAACAATTACAACAGAAACTCGCTCAGCAAGCTGGCGGTGGCTTAGTCCAGCAAGCCGTTGAAATGAACGGTCATAAAGTCATAGTTGCTCAGCTTGAGGATACAGAAGCGAAAGCATTGCGTGGTATTGTGGATGACTTAAAGAACCAATTAGGGTCTGGCGTCGTACTATTAGCAACTGCGCAAGGCTCAAAAGTAAGTTTGATAGCGGGCGTGACTAAAGATTTAACATCGATTGTGAAAGCCGGTGATTTAGTTAACCAAGCAGCCAATGTCGTTGGCGGTAAAGGTGGTGGGCGTCCCGATATGGCGCAAGCTGGCGGGTCTAACCCGGAACATTTGAGTGAGGCATTAGCTACGGCTACTAGTTGGTTAGAGCAGTCATTCAAAAAATAACTTGAATTTATTATAGTCAGTATAGTGTAATGAAAAGATAACTTGTTACACTCAAAGGTAGATTTAGCTATTTACGTTCAAGGAACCGTTCTTAATCAAGCTGAACGCGGAACAGTATTTAAGGAGTAGGGTATGTTAATTTTGACTCGCCGTGTAGGCGAAACGCTGATGATAGGAGATGATGTCTCGGTCACAGTGTTAGGTGTTAAAGGTAATCAAGTTCGAATCGGCGTCAACGCACCCAAAGACGTCTCTGTGCATCGAGAAGAAATTTATATGCGGATCCAGTCAGAGACGGATGAGGAGAAGCCGGATAAAGAATAACTTTTCTACTAACTGTTCCGCAGACTTAAAGCCAGCTCAATGCTGGCTTTTTTAGTTTTTGGCTGGTTTTGACTAAAAAATCGTCGAGATGGTTAAATATCCCACGCTTGGTTACAAAAAGGGAAAAAAGCAATTGACATTATTGTCAGTCTCGCTAGAATGCACGCCACAACGTTAGGGAGAGGTGGCCGAGTGGCTGAAGGCGCTCCCCTGCTAAGGGAGTATAGGGTTT
>NZ_CAXGLS010000032.1:0-27258 GCF_964010655.1 uncultured Idiomarina sp. | reverse complement strand
GGCAAAAGCAGAGAAATTAGCTAAAAAGGTGTCCGGGTTTTGTTGACCACTACAGTCCTTTACATGAAAATGATAAAGAGTTGTGACTTCTATAGCATCAGGATTTATCAATGCCCACTTTCGAGTTTTTGTTTTGTTCGATCATTTCAGGGAGTTTGAGTACCTCTCTCGGAAATCCAAAAGCGTCTATTAAAAAATTTGAGCCATTAGTTTCAATAAATATTTCTTTATTCATGAGGTTGTGAATCAGATGTGACTTCGTTATTTCTTTCATCGCCACCCGCGTTGTACCCTCAGAGGTTCTGTAAATTAGTTGGTTATCATCTATCTTAATGTAATCGTTCTTGTTTTCTTTAATTTTTTTAATTGAGTGAAAAACAAAATATATATACGTCGGAAGAGCTAATATAGATAAGACACTTCCGTATTCAATATCTTTATCTAATACAATTATACCGTGGAAAGAAAAAGCATTTGTAAAAAGTACGAGGACACCAACAAAAAACAAAATCCAAATTATATTTGCTACATTAAACGAAAAAGTTTTTTCATTACTAGACATAATTTTTTACCTTTAAGGCAACCTAAAGAGTCTCCTAATTTTCTATAAAAAGGCGTTTAAATGAGTTTACTCTCACTTGATTTTAACCAACCCTTCCGCACACGCATAGGCGCTTGACCATGCCCATTGGAAGTTATAGCCACCAAGCCAACCGGTGACATCGAGTACTTCGCCAATGAAAAATAGTCCAGGCTGTCGTTTACTTTGCATAGTTTGGGAGCTGACTTCATCGACATTAACGCCGCCGAGGGTGACCTCAGCGGTGCGATAGCCTTCGGTGCCATTGGGCTTGATTTGCCATTGGTTAAGTTGCTCAGCGATTGCTTTAAACGTCTTTTTGCTGATATCGGCGAGGCGTTGAGTCAACGGCCATTGATGATACGCACCGAGTTGAGTAACGACGCGTTTCGCGAACAGCTGCTGTAATACGGTATTCAGCTGAGCCTTTGGTTGTTTAGTTTGGTTCTCTTGTAGCCATTCAAACGCATCGGTACTGGGCAGGCAGTCAACGGTAATCGCCTCACCAGGTTGCCAATAAGAGGACACCTGCAGCATCGCCGGACCCGATAAGCCGCGGTGAGTAAACAACATCGCCTCACTAAAGTGACCATCATTGGCGCTGGCGGCTACGTTCATTGAAACGCCCGCTAGCTCAGCAAAAGCGTCCTTTTCGGTTGGATGCAAAGTGAAAGGCACTAAGCCCGCACGCACCGGTATGATCGAATGACCGAACTGCTCTGCAATTTGGTAGCCCAACGGTGTCGCCCCTAGCTTGGGCATTGAGAGTCCACCACAGGCGACGACTAGTTGATGACCGCTCAGTTGACCCTGCGAGGTATTAATACGATAAGTGTCATGCTCGTATTCGACATCCAGCACTTCGGTTCTCAGTTGTACTTTGGCACCGTAGCGAGCGCACTCGTCGAGTAGCATGCGAACGATGTCCTTCGCTGATTCATCACAGAATAACTGTCCCAAGGTCTTTTCATGATACGGGATTTGGTATTCTGAGACTAAACCAATAAAGTCCCACTGGGTGTAACGACTAAGCGCCGATTTACAAAAGTGAGGGTTACTGGAAAGGTAGTTTTCGGGACTGGCATACATGTTAGTGAAGTTACATCGACCGCCCCCCGAAATGAGGATCTTTTTACCAGCCTGTTTGGCATGGTCTACCACGATAACCTTGTGGCCGTTTCGCGCGGCGTGAGCTGCACAGTGTAAACCGGCAGCTCCCGCACCAATAATCACTACATCAAATAACGCCATTACTGCTCAGATTTCAATACATTAAGCACGTATTTTGCTGCACTCACTTCGAATTGCTTCTCATCTTCCACGAATAGATGTTCCACGATGCCATCAACGATAATCATGGCGTAACGTTTTGAGCGAATGCCACCAAACGCGCCAGTGTCATTAGCGAGCCCTAGGGTTTGGCTATATTCACCGTTACCATCTGACAATAACCGAACCTCATCTCCGATCCCTAGGTGGTCACCCCAAGCTTTCATTACAAATGCATCATTGACTGAAACGCAATTAATACTCTGCACCCCTTGTTCAGCCAGCTCGTTTGCGAGTGAAACATAGCCTGGCAAGTGTTTCTCCGAACAGGTCGGAGTAAAAGCCCCCGGGACAGCGAATAGGATGTGTGTGCCTTTTGCAAATAGCTCTTGCGGGTCGTAATGTTGAATGCCGAGTTCGCCTTTTGAAGTGAGTGACCCAGAAGGTAATAAATCGTTTTCTTTAATCATAGCTGTTCGAATCCTTGCTTTATATAAACATCAAATCGATGCTTTTTACTCTTGATTTGCGTGTTCGGTTCTCTTTGCCCTAAAAAGTCGGCATGATCGGGTCGTTTTACGACCACACGAAATTTAGCCGCATTTAGCGCTGGAGCAATTAGGTCGTCCGCATCTTCATCGCCGCCGACTAACTGCTGAAACATTTGCATGTCTTTTTTTACTTGAGCGCGCTGTTTACCCGATTTTGGATACATGGGATCGAGGTATACCACATCGTATTGTTCTGAAGAAACCTGTTTAACGTGCTCGAGCTCAAGTAGTTGCATGCGTTGGCAACAGTCCGAAATTTTATCGGCACCATTACGACCACGTTCAAGTGCATCCTTGAGTAGAATACGAACCATCGGGTGACGCTCAATTAAATCAACCGATGATCCGAACGCAGCAACCATGAGTGCGTCGCGCGCTAAACCGGCCGTTGCGTCGAGTACGGATGGTTTGCGTTTGCCAGTAATACCGAGAGCCTTTATCAGTGATTCTGATTTCAAGCTCGAGTTCACCGCGCGGTACCCTGACTTTCCCGCCCGGAAGTCAAGATGAAGCGGTTTGATCCCTTTAGGCCCTGCTGTCCAAACTAATTGCACGCCGTCTGCGGTTTGTTGTAGTTCGAATTCAGAGCTCATTGATTTTTAGCAGAGCGTTGCATATCGACGTGTGGAATATTATCTTCAAGATAGTCCTCGCTAACGGCCTCAAAACCAAACGACTGATAAAACGCCCGTAAGTATGTCTGAGCTTGGACTTGAATAGGCGCGTTCGGTGCTCGCGAATCAAGATATTGAATTGCCCGTTGCATGAGCTCTCGTCCTAAGCCCAACTGTCGCGCGTCTGCGGTCGTGAGAACGCGACCGACTTTTGATATTGGATTTATGTCAGACGCTTTAAAAATGCGCGCGTAAGCAAGCATTTTGCCTTGATTGTTGCGAGCAAAAAGATGCTCGGCATCAAAGTCAGTTCCGTCAGCATCTAAATATGGACAGTTTTGTTCTACAACAAAAACGTCTTGGCGAATACGCAGAATTTCATATAGCTGATGGGTGTTTAATTCTTCAAAAGTTCTTAAAAACCAGTTCATGTCCCTACTTTTTTAATGTCACGTTTCATCGGAATCACATTTTGCTGATGTTCATGGGAGAACAATGCCAATAATTCGGCGACGGGTTTTCGTGCATCACCTTTTTGGCTAATATTGCGAGCTACTTTAAGACTACTAATTTTTGCTCGCTCGTACAATGCGCGTGTAAGCGGCGTATCATGATTACTAATTAGTACAGGAATATGACGTTTGCAAGCGGCCCGTATGGCATGCCGAGCGAGTTCACTTTGCTCATCTAAACTAAAGCCACCCGTCGCATAACTTGTGAAATTGCTTGCTTGTACAAGCGGTGCATAAGGAGGATCGCAGTAGATCACATCGCCTTTTCGGGCTCTCCTGAACACTTGTTCAAAAGAGCTGCAGACGAATTTAGCACGCTTTGCCTTTTCTGCAAAAACTTCGATTTCCGCCTCTGGAAAATAGGGCTTACGATAATCGCCAAATGGGACATTAAAAATACCGCGACTATTGTAACGACAAAGACCGTTATAACCATGCCGGTTGAGATATAAAAAGAGTAGTGAACGGTAGTAAGGATCATTGCTCTCGTTAAACGACTTACGGAGCGCGTAGTATGCGTCTGATTGATTATTACGTGCGGTAAAAAGTCTACGCGCATCGGCAATAAACGTCTTAGGACGGCGCTTTACAAATTGATACAAGGTGATGAGATCGGGGTTGATATCGTTCAGCAAATAGCGGTCATAATCAGTATTTAGGAACACTGATCCTGCACCCACAAAAGGTTCAATTAACTTACGCCCCTCGGGCAAACAAGCTTTTATGGGCTCGACAAGGCCGTACTTGCCTCCTGCCCATTTTAAAAATGCCCGATTTCGTTTCATTAGCCGGCCTTTAGTGGATTGAACGGCTAGTGTACCCGAAAGCTAAAGATATGAAAATTACTCTCCACCAACGGAAACCTGTTCTCGTTGGACTGCCGCAAATGACTTAGGCCAAGGACCGCCGGCTTTTAATGCCTCGGGGAGTGATTCTGCATAAGCGCGTGCCGCCGCGATAGTGTCATAGCTGCCAATGATGACGACATAGCTGTTGTCCTTTTGACGTTGATATACGCGTGCGGTTTGTTCAAGATCGTGACGCTTGATAAATTCGGTCAGTGTGGGCTTATTGCTGGCGATAGTTATTTGTACTGCGTAATTTGTTGCAGGCTGCTGACGAATCCACTGACTATCGGTTAATTGACTGGGTTCACTGCCAGAGGCCGTGTCGGAGTCCGCAACTGCAACAGGGACGCGCTTATCGTTAAATAATGCGATCTCGACCTCACGTGGGTCGGCGTCCGCGGCCGCGACACGATTAAGTGAATGCAGTGCAGCACGATAGGATGCAGCTAGCTCAGCCGGAACAAAATCAAACTGATTGACCTCAATAGGTTCAAATTCTACCGTCGCGTTGGCTACATTGATATCGGTGTAAGCCTCAGGTGTTGCTTGTTCATTGGTTTTAGCTTCAGCTTCAGTAATTGATGACTCTGCCGAACTGGTTGGCCCAAATGCAGTCATAATAGCTTCATGTTTTAGTGCTGCAAGACCCAATAAAGCGAGTATGGTACTGGCTAATAGAATCTTAAAGAGTGGCGTGCTCGATTTCGCTTTTAAAGATTCAAGGTTGCTTTCGGCGTGTTCTAAAGAGGCTGAGAAGGTCTCTTCTTCTTGCGTTTCTGGCTCCACATAACGTTGAGCTTGCGTCATGAGTTTGAGCTTCAGGCGTTGCTGAATTTCACCTGGATAACCATTGATGGTGGCTAAAAACTGTTGGACTTTATCGAGACTCCACAGCGGGCGCTGACGTTCGGGCAAAAGTGCTTGAACAAAGCGCATCTGCTCCTCTTTGCCGAGCGGCGGTACTTCCACTAACTCGGGACGTTTAACACGTAATTGTGGGGGCGGGGTTTGTTGAAACACCCAACGCGATTCTGCCGAAATGATAATGCTAACACGTTGCCCTAATGCACATAGTTGATTGACAGTATTAACGCATTCAGCCAAAAAACTGTCAGGCATCAGTTCGCCATTGTCGATAACAATAACGGCATGATTTAAGGGGCGTTGACGCTGTATTTCGCGACTTAACGTATCGTCATTTAAACTAATGGTACCAAATAATTGGTTGAGAATTTGTGCCCGTAATCGCTCGACCGATGACCGCTCAGAGACTTGCACCCATGCACACTCTGCATAATTAGAGGCTTGCTCAATAAATAGCTCACTAATGGTCGATTTCCCGCTACCCTGTGGACCGTGAAGTAAGACCAGCGTGTCACTGTGTTGACAGTGCTCATGCAACCGATCAATAACGGCCTGCTGAGAGGGTTTTGATTTTACAGGTGCTGCGACAATATGTGTTGAGTAGGCGTGAGCCGGCATAATTTGCTTCCTATGTGATGCGTGTTAGCAACATTCAGTCAGCACAGCGGCAATTTCCTCATCAGTTGTTGCGTTCGTTACTTCCGCTCGGCCAATGCCGACGGGTAATACGAAGTTAATCCGATTGTCTTTGACTTTCTTATCGCGTTGCATGTAACTCAACCAGTTTGCCAAAGGCATATGTGGCGCTTTTATCGGCAACTTCAATGCTGACAAAAGATTCAGAACGCGACGGAAATCTGACGAGGACATCCGCTGTGTTTTCTCTGAAAGCTTTGATGCAATAATAGTGCCAGCTGCCACCGCCTCACCATGAGTCCATGTGCCGTATTCAGTCGCTGCTTCAATCGCATGACCGAATGTGTGACCTAAATTTAACCATGCACGAATGCCTGATTCGCGTTCATCTTGAGCAACAATTTCGGCTTTTATTTGGCAGCTCTTTTGAATAGCATACTGAAGCGTTTGCTCGTCTCGTTGCGACAGTTTGTCGGTATGTTTCTCTAGCCAGCAAAAAAATTCAGCGTCATAAATGATGCCGTATTTAACAATCTCGGCTAAGCCACTGCGATAGTCACGTTCGTTCAGCGTCATTAAACAGTTGAGATCAATGACGACGGCTTTGGGTTGATAGAAGGCGCCGATAAGGTTTTTGCCTTGTGGATGATTGATCGCGGTTTTTCCGCCAACTGAAGAGTCAACTTGTGCAAGCAAAGTCGTTGGAATCTGATAGAAATCAACTCCGCGATGATAGGTTGCAGCGACAAAACCTGCTAGATCACCGACTACACCACCGCCGAGAGCAATAATTGCACAATCCCGACTAAACCCTTCTTCAATCAGTCTATTCGTAACAGATTCGAATGATTTGAGACTTTTGTACTGTTCGCCATCTTCCATATTAAACAGGACAACACGGTGACCTGAAAGCGACTCTCTTAGTTGTGAGAAATAGAGTTCTGATACGGTAGGGTTGCTGACCACAAGTATACTCTGCTTTAAATCAGGCAATAGGCTGGTCAAGCATTGTAAGTTATTTGAGGCGACATGAATAAGGTAGCTGCGTTCGCCCAATTCGACATGTATATTGGCCATAACACAGCTCCCTAGAGAGATTAACCTAGACCGTTAACCCCGAGTTTATCAATGATTTCATTGACCACGACTTTGGCGCTTTGTTCGTCAGTGCGTACAACAATGTCCGCTATTTCTTCATATAGCGGATTGCGTACTTCTGCTAAATCCTCGAGCACCTTCCGTGGATCGTCTGCCTCAGCAATGAGAGGACGACGCTTATCACGTTGTGTGCGCGCTAATTGTTTATCGATAGTCGTTTCGAGGTAAACCACAACGCCACGAGCGGAGAGACGGTTACGGCTCTCTTTGCTCATTACCGAGCCTCCACCTGTCGCCAAAACGATCCCCATATGCTCAGTCAACTCTTCGATAACTTTTTCTTCACGCGCACGAAAGCCTTCTTCACCTTCCAGCTCAAAAACCCAGCTGATGTCAGCGCCGGTGCGTCGTTCAATTTCTGTATCTGAATCGTAGAAATCTAAATGAAGTTGTCTGGCAATTTGACGACCAATCGTACTTTTGCCGGCGCCCATTGGGCCGACAAGAAAAATATTACGTTTCTCAGCCATATTCCTGCTTACATCACTGTTAAATTAGCTGTAAATCACGAATCCGGAGTGTCTGGAGACGTCCCCCAACTCAACGAAAAGAAGCGGGATTATCTCAATTAGATTGCATTTTAGCAAATTTATTCCGATTCACTTAACAGCGTGGGTGTAACGAAAATAACCAGTTCACGTTTTTCTGATTGTTCACGCTGATTTTTAAAAAGATTACCGACAAACGGCAACGACGACAATATGGGGACGCCTGTATCGTCCTTCAACTCATATTGCTGAAAAATTCCACCTAAAACTATAGTTTCTCCACTTTTTACCAAAACGCGTGTGGCCATTTCTTGAGTATCAATGGCCACAGCAGGTCCTGTCGGTGTTGATACCGTATCGCCACGCGTATTCTGTGTAATAGTTAAATCTAGCATGACATAGTCGTTAGACGTAATTTGTGGTGTTACGCGTAAACCCATGACTGCCTTTTTAAATTTGACCGCAGTCGCCCCCGATGCGGCACTCTCTACGTAGGGGATCTCAGTTCCTTGCTCTATATAAGCAGGCTGTTGATTAGAGGTAAATATTTTTGGGCGCGCGATAATTTCAGCCTCGTTATCTTGCTCCATCGCGGACAACTCCAAATCCAATAGTAGGCCTTCCGAGAGTTTACCGACGTTTGCTTTCAAGCGTCCTGCGGCTGGCACGGCCGGCAACTCAACTCGCATACCGTCTATTACATCTGCAATGACTTGATCGTCGTTGCGTGGGGTCAGATCGCCCCAGCGCACTCCGAACTGTTCAATGGCGTTACTTTTCATGGTCACCATTCGCGCTTCGATCATTACTTGTTTAACAGGTATATCAAGTTGTGTGATGAGTTGCTTTATCCCGCTGACGTTGTGTGGTGTTTCTTTTAGAATAAGAGTGTTGGTTCGAGCATCGATAGATACCGCCCCCTGATCTGAGAGCAAGCGCTGCTCGCTTTGTGACAATAATGCCGCTATATCTTCGGCTTTGGCATGATTGAGCGGAATTAAAAGTGGCAATGTGACAGATGTATTTGCCTGTTCGTCAGTTGGAGAAGATTGAGATCGTGTCACCCGAATGAGGTTATCCGTCATCCGTAGCGTTAAACCATAGCTGTCGGCAAGCTCTCGCATTAATTTGAGTGCATCAACATGACTGACGGATAAGCTGACCGTCTCGTCAATTGCCTTATCAGCGATCAGGTTTAAGTCGACTTTATCAGCAATAATTTCGAAGGCGGTCACTAAATCGACATTTTTTAGGCTCAACGTGATTTTAGGCAATTCATCTGCCACAGCGCTGGTCACATTGAGTTGCCATAACATGTAAAAAAACAACACGCTCGCAGGTGTCAGAAAGCGATTGCATTTGTGTGTTTGACCTTGTTTTGAAGTGTTGTAACAACGCACGGAAATGACTCCAATTGTTTGAAGGTGACGGACTCGCGAGAAATCGCCGTAATCATCGTGGTTGGTGAGCTAAAGTAGTCGCCAACCTTGGCCGTTAGCCATTGCTTATCACTACCTTGAAAGTAAGCTGAGAAGTTGCCTTCAGTGGCGAGGGTGGCAAGAAGTTGGTAATCGTGCCAGTCACCGAGTAATTTGCCCGGAGGCGATAAGTCACATGGCTTTTGGCCTCGCGGTGCGATAGAGAGTGCAAGCATGGGTAGGCCATTTTCAACAAAGCTAAGTATAAGCTCATTCTTATCATCTGTGTGCCGAGTCATAATGAGACTGTCTAGTACAAATGGATGCTTATCTTGGCTTGGCCATGAGGTAGATACATCAGCCCACCACTCAATTAATTTTTTCGACTGACCGCGTAACTTAATCCGCAGTTTTACATCCGATGCTATGGGGATCTGCTGGGTTAGCGAATAACGTTGAGCTGCCGCTAAGGCGAGGGTCAGCCAACGCGCTATTGGGCGTCGCTCTACTGACTGTTGATGAGCGGTGAAGGTGAGTTTACTTTTCTCTGTCTGTTGCCAAAGTATCTGAGTTTCATGGCGAGTCTCCCGTTGGTTAGATTCGAAATACCATGAAGCTAAGATAAAGCTTGCTGGTGCAGGTACCAATGTTAAACATAGCGCTAAATAGAAACCTAATGTACTTTTCATCGGCACTTCTACTATGGTTTATAAACATCGAGTTGTGCATGGTTATGAGCTTTTAATTGCAGTTGTACGCTCTGCGTTCCATCGTGCCGCAAACGCTCACTCAATTGTGTCAGCTCAGCGGGGCTATGGTATGTACCACTTAATGATAGTTGGGAAGATGTCCAATGAGCGCGGTCGATGTTTAACCCCGTCAAATTACTCAACTCTAAAGTTAATATCTGGCTAACTTGGTTGACTTGTTGTTGGATAGCGGATGAATCTTGCTGGTAACGTGTTGCCGCTGATAACTGATTTTGTTGGGCTGTTTGCCATTGAGTCACGCGTGAATGGACTACATCTAAGTTGTGAAGGGTAAACTGACTGTATAAGGGGTCCACCACGGCGGTGATATTAAGTAGGCTAAATAGGCTTAAAAGAACAACGGCGATAAGACGTTGTCGCTGATTTCTGTGCCTTTTAGCCGTGCGCCAGTCACTGAGGTTTAACCACGCCATGGGAAAAAGCCTCTCAGAGCGGCACCGATTAAAGCGGGTGACGCCTCGCCTGCAAATGACTGTGTCGCTGAGCACAGGTTCTGCCAAAGTCCCGAGAAATTAAATAATCGTGCTTTTAAAATGTCATCCTCTTCGGTACTTAGGTAACTCATCACCACTGAATCAAGCTCTTCGATGTTGATGGCCTCAAGGAGTGAAATTGAGTGTAAAGACACTAGAACACCTCGTGTCACTCGTAGCACAATATACAGATGTTGTTCGCGAAAAATGATGGTCCACTGTGTTGCCGGTTTTGCGAGTCTCGCGTAGGCGGGCAGGCCCGGAAGGAAGTAGTTAGTACAGCGTACCCATGCCTGAGGTGCAGGCTCCAATACGCGGGGTTTCAGTGGTAGCTTTTCGGTCAGTCGCTCGATAGCGTCCTCATGACCATTGATTTGTTGGCTACCGAGCATCGGGACGATGTGACTGTCTTGATAGAGGTTGCTTGGCTGTGAGCTGATTTCTGTCTGCAAGTATACAAACTGACACGGGATTAAGAGGCTTAAACGGGACTTATAGTATCGCCAGTTCATTTGATCAATTGCGTCAGTTAGGTAATGTTTGGTCGCGAGTTGTCCCTTTTTTATTTCTAGCGTCAATAGCCTTATGTCATTGTTTTCAATCATTGCAGCGGATAAATAAGGCTTCATTTATTTACACCATCTTGGGTTATAAAATTTTGTCTTGGGTTGAGGGTTGCAAGCGTAGTGTTTAGTTTGAAAATCAGCCATAATAGTTAGTTATACAAAGGTGTCAGATATTCAACAACGTCACAGAAGTGGGGTAGGTTTTTGAGGTTTTTAAAGCGATTCGCGTGGATAGTCGCCGCTTTGGGCGTATTGGGGATCTTGACCGTGGGAGGGCTCTATCTTTATGTTAAGCCCGAGCTCCCGAGTGTTGAAACGCTAAGGGATGTCAAGTTACAAACGCCAATGCAGGTATTCACCAAAGATGGGCAGATGATCTCGCAGTTTGGTGAAAAACGCCGAATTCCAGTTAAGCTTGAGGATGTCCCACAGACCATGGTTGATGCTTTTCTCGCAACTGAGGATAGCCGTTTCTACCAACACTTTGGCGTTGATCCTATCGGTGTCGTGAGAGCTTTTGGTGTCCTTATTACGACGGGTGAAGTGAAAGAAGGTGCCAGCACCATCACCATGCAGTTGGCGCGAAACTTTTTCCTAAGTTTTGACCGAGCTTGGATGCGTAAGATAAAAGAAACATTTATTGCTTTGCATATCGAGCAGCTACTGACAAAAGACGAAATTCTAGAGCTTTACCTAAATAAAATCGCCTTTGGTCATCGCGCTTATGGCGTGGGTGCCGCTGCCCAAGTTTATTACGGTAAACCTTTAAATGAGTTGAGTTTGGCACAGATCGCAACTATCGCAGGGTTGCCCAAAGCGCCATCGAATTTAAACCCGATTAGTAATCCACAAGCTTCTAAAGCACGCCGTCGTGTAGTATTACTGCGGATGCTGGATGAGAAGAAAATCACCCAAGCACAATTTGATGATGCTGTGAACGCACCTGTAACCGCGCGTCGTCATGGTGCTGAAGTAACAGTGAACGCTCCTTACCTTGCTGAAATTGTGCGCCAAGATATGGTCGAGCGGTTTGGTGAAGAGGAAGCCTACAATGGCGGCTACAACGTTTATACGACTGTCCGTAGCGATGTCCAGCAAGCCGCTCAACAAGCTATTTGGAATAACCTACATGGTTATGATGAGCGTCATGGCTATCGGGGACCTGTCAGCGTACTTTGGAACGAAAAAGAGGGTAAACCGGCATTATCGCAGGCCGAGGTTATTGACTATTTAGCGCGTGTCGATCGCATTGGCGCTGTCGTTCCCGCAGTAGTTATGGGCGTTGATGAACAATCAGCGCAAATCCTAATCAAAGGTGATGAACAAGCAACGACCTTAAACTGGGATGCGATGAAATGGGCGCGTCCGTATCTTAATGAAGAGCGCCAAGGTGAGGCGCCTAAGTCTGCTACAGATATTATGCAGCCGGGACACGTTATCTATGTGCGTTCGGTGGGTGATGAGCATCAACTTCGATTAGCACAAGTGCCGGAACCAAGTTCTGCGATTGTTTCCTTAAAGCCGCAAGATGGTGCCGTAGAGGCAGTAGTTGGAGGCTATAGCTTTAGTCTCAGCCAATATAATCGCGCCTTACAAGCGGCTCGACAAGTAGGCTCAAATATCAAGCCCCTGATTTACTCGGCAGCCTTCGAGCAAGGTTTTACCTTGGCTACTTTGGTGAATGATGCACCTATTAATCAGTGGAATCCGGGCGCAGGTATCGCCTGGCGTCCTAAAAACTCTCCGGACGTCTATGAAGGCCCTATTCGCCTTCGCAAGGCATTAGCTAAGTCAAAAAACGTGGTCTCTGTTCGCCTAATACGAGAACTTGGCGTTAAAACCGCCGCCGATCATATCGCGAAGTTTGGTATTCCACGCGATACGATTCCAGAAAATGAATCCATCTCGCTGGGCTCGTTATCTATGACACCGATGGAAGTTGCGCGTGCCTATGCGACTTTCGCTAATGGCGGTTTCTTGATCAACCCCTACATTATCGAGCGAATAGAAGACGGTGATGGAGAGGTGGTCTACGAAGCACAACCGAAGCTAGCTTGCGAAGACTGTGAGAATGCAGCGCCCCGTATAATTTCTGAGCAGAACGCTTTTCTGGTTGCCCAAGCGATGAATTCAGCGGTATGGGGTGGAGGCAGTTGGGCTCATAAAACAGGCTGGAATGGTACTTCATGGCGCATCCAACGTTCTAAACCTATCGTTAATGTCACGGGACGATCGATTACAGGTAAAACCGGTACCACCAATGATGTTAAAGACACCTGGTTCTCTGGCTTTACGACGGGGTTAGTGACGACCACATGGGTGGGCTTTGACGATGTATCACGCGAGTTGGGTCGGACTACGATGAACCCGTTGCTGAGTAGTAAAGAACAACCAATCTCAGGAGGTGAAGCGGGTGCGAAAACCGCATTGCCAGGGTGGATCTTATTCATGGAAAAAGCGGTCGGCAAATTTCCAGCCGATGACTTTACCATTCCACCCAACGTGGTGAGTGTGAGAATTGATATGGAAACGGGTAAGTTATCGCATCGAAACGACTACACGAGCCGCTTCGAGTATTTTATCAGTGGCACCGAGCCAACTGAATATGCTCAAGATGAGCGCGATAACAAAGATATCTTTAATAACGAAGACGGGTTGTTCTAACCCGTCACCGTTAGTTTTGCCAGTAATTGGTTGAGATCAGATTGTACGCCGCCGGCTGTGACGTGCTTACCTGCGCCTGGGCCGCTAATAACCAGTGGCATTTCTGAATACCAATCGGTGTATATCACAAAGATATTCTCGCCAGGGATCAGGTTGGCCAGCATATCGCCTGCTGGAATATATTCGACACCTATTTTCGCACTGACCCGCCCTTCTTCAGAGACCGAGAAGCTGGCGAGTAAGCGCGGCACATTACCGTCTTTGGCTGCTTCCTTAAGCATGGTATCCATTGGCTCGTCTAACTCGTGAGCTCGTTGTAAAAACTCACTGGCAGAGATATCGCGAAGACTTTCAGGCACCAAACTGCTCACGCTGATATCTTCCCAATCAAGTTTAAGACCAATTTCGCGAGCTAAGATTAATAGCTTACGTACCAGATCCTGACAGGATAAATCCTCACGTGGGTCGGGCTCTGAATAGCCACGCTTTTTAGCTTCTAATACTAAATCACTGAATTTAACACCGTCCGTGAAGTTCTCGAATAGCCAAGACATGGTGCCGGAAAAAATCCCCGAAATGCTACGAATTTCATCGCCGGAGCCCCGTAAATCGTTAATCGCGTAGTTAAGTGGCAATCCTGCACCGACCGTGGTGTTATAAAGCCACTCACGTTTATACTCATGCTGGATCGTGCGAATTTCACGGTATAAAGATTCCTCAGCTGAGCCAGCGCGCTTATTCGCACTAATAATGTGCAATCCATTGGCAAATAAGCTGGGATAGAGTTGCGCAACGGCTTTAGCATCGGTTAGGTCAATCATAACCAATTCATCGTAAGGTGCATTGGGCAACTCTCGAAGCAGCTCGGTTAGTACGTAAGGGCGTGATAAACGGTCAAACCCTGCTTGCCACTCATTCAATTCGACGCCACTATAGTCAAGCCAGAGCTTCTTAGAGTTGGCGATACCTATTACTCGGACATCCATTACTTGGTTAATGCGGTCGCGCTGTTGACGGAATAAGTCCAACCAAGCTGTACCAATGTTACCGCGACCAATGACTAGCACGCCTAAGCTGCGGCGATAGTTAAATAACTGGCTATGAAGCCGATTGAGTAAACGGTTATCAAGCTTTTGTTCTAATATGGCGACCGCAGAACACCCGTCTTCGCTGACCGCAAAGCGACGCACCTTCTGTTCGCCTAACTGTAGTTTGAAGGTATTATATTGATCCGTCTCTTGAATGCGATTACCAACCAGTGCCACCATTGAATAGCCGTGGATTTGCGTGACCGCATTACCCGCATTGATGCGGTCGAGCCAGTGGCTGATGTAGTTCAAGTGGTTTTGGTGGAAAACCAAGTATTGTTGATGTTTTTCGGGTTCGGTCCAGCTTACCAATGGCGTTAAATCCAGCGCGTCAAGTTGTTTGACGAGCTCGCGGTCGTTGAGTTCGACCTTAAACAATACAACTTCGGACAAAGATGTGAATACTTTACCCTTAGGTTCTGTATGTTCGAAATTGCCAATACGGGTCTGCTGATTTTCAACTTTTAGGCTTGAGCGCACCGAAATGACCATACGATCGCGGTCAACAGGTTGGAATGTGCGAGGGTGTAGCACCGGGCTGCCTAATCGAGCCAGCTCTTCTGCTTCGCTCCAATCTAAGGTCGACAAACTGACGACACGTTCTATCTTACGCGGATCGGCTGAATAAACACCGGCGACGTCTTTCCAAATAGTGACTTGCTTTGAATTAAGTAAGCTACCAACCAAAGTCGCAGAATAGTCACTGCCGTTACGACCTAGTGTGAGGCTCTCACCGTTTAAACCGCGTGCAATAAAGCCTGTAACAATAAATCGTGTGCCGGGAAAAGGTGCTACGCGATTTAATAAATTATGGCGCGACTCTAACTCCTGAATAACGGGCTCAGGGGCGTCTTCAGCCTTTAGGAAGTCACGTGCATCAATATGGTCTGCTTTAGTACCTTGTTTCCTTAATAATGCCGCAAGGAGTCGAGCTGACCAAAGTTCACCGTAAGACAGCAGTTCTGCTTCGTGTTCGATAATTTCTTTACCCGCAACGAAGTCGCGGAAGCGTTGAAAATCCACAGTCGACTGCTCAAGGATAGGTGCCGCAAACTCGCTACCGAGAAGTTCGTGGATTAATCCTTGTTGGAACCGCTCCAGTTGGTCGAGTAAAATATCAGCCGTATCGCCAGACTCCTTTTGAGCTTTAATAATTGCTAAAATACGGTTAGTGGTATCACCCGCCGCCGAGACCACCACAACATCGCTTGCGCCTGCATATTCGGTTACAATGCGTGCCACGCGACGATAACAAAAAGCGTCAGCCAAACTACTGCCGCCAAACTTATGCACTTGAACGTTATCGGCTACCGTCCGAATCTGATCTAAGCTCGGCTCTGCGGTCATTGGCGATACCTCTCAAATAAATGAATTAACTGATGTAATGACTAAGGCTAAAACATCAAACGCCAAATGTCAGCAAATTTTAGCCATCTAGACGGATAAAATTTGACCTTCATCTGGGATTGAGTAAAATTCAATATAACTTATATGGTTTTTGACTAAGGCAGGACTCTCACGATGAAGTGGAATGGTGATTATATCTACCCCTATGCAGAGCACGGGCGTAAAAGCGAACAGGTAAAAAAGGTAACCGTATCAATACCGACTCGCGTGCTTAAAGTACTCACCGATGAGCGAACTCGCCGTCAAGTTAAGAACTTACGTCATGCTACGAACAGCGAACTACTCTGCGAAGCCTTTTTACACGCTTTTACGGGCCAACCGTTGCCGACGGATACCGATTTAGAAAAGACCAATCCAAATAAAATACCTAAGGCAGTACGCGAAGAATTAGAAGCACGAGGGCTTCCAATTCCTGCAGATGATGAACTCGATACGCCTTAATCTTGCATATAGTTTTCAGGTAGCGGGATTTTGGCAACACCAGAATCGACCGCTGCCTCTGCCACTGCCTTAGCTACGCGCTGACACAAGCGAGGGTCCATGGGTTTAGGAATGATGTAATCAGCGCCGAAAGTGAGTTCATCAATACCGGCTGCTTTTTTGACCTCATCAGGCACTTCCTCTTTTGCGAGCTGGCGGATGGCTTCAACCGCTGCAATTTTCATCTCATCGTTAATTGCGGTTGCACGCACATCTAAAGCGCCGCGAAACATGAACGGAAAGCACAACACATTGTTGACTTGGTTAGGGTAGTCAGAACGACCTGTGCCGATAATAATGTCGTCGCGAGTTTGCTGAGCTAATTCGGGCTTAATTTCTGGATCCGGGTTAGAGCAAGCGAACACGATCGGCTTATCAGCCATCAGTTTAAGCGTTTCTGGCGAGAGTAGGTCAGGTCCCGAAACACCGAGAAACAGGTCGGCCCCTTCAATGACTTCTTCGAGCGTCCGTTTGTCAGTGTTGTTTGCGAAGAGCGCTTTATATTCGTTGAGATCCTCGCGGCGAGTATGGATGACACCTTTGGAATCCAACATGTAAATATGTTCGCGTTGCGCACCACATTTGATAAGTAGCTCCATACAGGCGATGGCGGCGGCCCCCGCACCCATGCAAACAATATGGGCATCTTTAAGGGACTTACCTTGGATTTCAAGTGCATTCAACATGCCTGCAGCGGTCACAATAGCCGTGCCGTGTTGGTCATCATGAAACACAGGTACGTTACATTTTTCAATAAGCGCTTGCTCGATTTCGAAACACTCAGGCGCCTTGATATCCTCAAGATTAATACCACCAAATGTGTCGGCTATATTCGCCACTGTATTAATGAAATCTTGAGTAGTGCGATGGGAGACTTCAATATCGATGGAGTCTAATCCTGCAAACCGCTTAAATAACAGTGCTTTCCCTTCCATCACGGGCTTTGATGCCAGCGGCCCCAAGTTACCCAAACCAAGAATCGCGGTACCATTAGAAATAACAGCGACCATATTGCCTTTCGCCGTATATTTATAGGCATTGTCGGGATCTTCAGCTATGGCTCTCACTGGTTCCGCAACACCCGGACTGTAGGCAAGCGCTAAGTCTTTCGCAGAGTCAGCTGGCTTGGTGAGTTCAACTGAAATCTTACCTGGTGTGGGGTATTGGTGATAATCCAACGCTTTTTGGCGGAAATCTGACATTTAGGCAACCTGAAAAAATGAATAAAGGATGATGTATTAGGATAAAGGCAATTAGGAAAATAACAAATCTTACCTGCTTATGTGGACTCACTCAGATCATGCTAACTTTTGATGTGTTTAAAAACACACCAGTCAACTTTTCTTTAACAATGGTGTCTCTGAGCAGAGTAGATATGAAAAAAGGCGCCATTTGGCGCCTTTTTTGTAAAAATGGGCTGAAAAGCTCATTTTTATACGTTTTGCGTACCGGCAATTATTTTTTGCCCAAAGTACCAAAACGTTTCTTGAATTTGTCGACACGACCACCTGTGTCCATTACACGTTGCTTACCAGTGTAGAATGGGTGGCACTCTGAACATACGTCGATGTGTAGATCTTCTACGCGAGTAGAGCGAGTTTCAAATTCGTTACCGCACGAGCAAGTTACTTTGATTGCTTCGTACTTAGGATGAATACCTTGTTTCATGGGAATACCTCGAGTTAGGCCACATCGCTATCCAGTCGCCTCGTCTGCGCAGGACACCATGTGTAAAAAAACAACAATGTTTAAGAGCGCGGCATTTTATGCGATCTTCACTGATCATTCAAGAGGCTTATTACGCTTGTTTTATCGCTCATTGCGTTTCAGAATAGCGCTATGATAGACAGCCCTCACTACATTGAAGTGGCGTTACCGTTGCCGTTGCGGCGCAGCTTCACTTACCAATATGATTTGTCGGAACCGGCAGTGCTCGGTGCGCGTGTGCGGGTGCCTTTTGGTCAACGGCAATTGGTCGGCATTATAACGCAACTTAATGTTGCAGCGCCGAGCACGTTTGAAGCCAAGTCAGTGCTGGCACAACTAGATACCACCGCGGTATGGAAAGCCGAGCTGTGGCAACTTTTAAATTGGGCGTCAGATTACTATCAGCATAGTCTGGGTGATGTATTTGCTAATGCTTTACCCATATTGTTGAGACAGGGGAAACCCATCGGCTATGCGCCCGTTACTTATTATGAGTTGGCGCAGGATGCACCGAGTGCGAGTGATACTGCGCTTGACCGAGCGCCCAAGCAGAAGCAATTACTCGAGTTATTGGCACGAGGTCGAGTCAGCGCAGCGCAACTTAAGCAGGCTCAGATTAGTACCACAGTCAGTAGCGCTGCTTGCGATAAAGGCTGGGTTAGACGCATTGAAGAAAGGCCTGAGCTTAATGCAGAACAACATTGGCAGATGGCGCTCAGCGAAGAACCACTCGCGGTTAACCAAGAACAAGCGGTTGCGCTTAGCGCAATTAAGCAAATATCTGGTCATGCAAGCTTTCTACTCGAGGGTGTAACCGGGAGTGGCAAAACCGAGGTGTATTTACAAGCTATCGAGCATGTCTTAGCAGCAGGTCGGCAAGTGCTAGTCTTAGTACCTGAAATTGGCTTGACGATGCAAACGATTAAGCGCTTTCGGCAACGTTTTGATGTTCCAGTCGAGGTCTTACACTCTAACCTTAATGATACAGAACGTCTTCATGCTTGGCTCAACAGTCGATCGAATCGGGCAGGCATTGTCATTGGCACACGCTCAGCCATTTTCACTCCGTTCGCTGATTTAGGCATGATCGTCGTCGATGAAGAGCACGACTTGTCCTATAAGCAGCAGGATGGATTTCGTTATCACGCTCGCGATATTGCGATTAAACGTGCGCAATTACTTGATATTCCGATCATTTTAGGCAGTGCTACGCCTGCGCTCGAGACCCTTAATAATGCCGTTAATCAGCGCTTTCACTGGTTGCAACTAACTCAACGCGCCGGTGTTGCAGAAAGCGTTGAGCATGAACTTATAGACTTGAAAGGTCTACCGATGCAGGCGGGCTTGTCGGAACCCTTGCTACAACAAATAGAACAGGAGCTAAGTAAGCATAACCAGGTGCTGCTGTTTTTAAATAGGCGTGGCTTCGCACCTGCGCTGATGTGCCATGAGTGTGGCTGGATTGCACAGTGTAAACGTTGCGATGCGTATTACACCCTGCATCAAGCACAACGGCGCCTACATTGTCACCATTGCGATAGCCAACGGCCTGTCCCAAAGCAGTGTGAGCAATGTGGCTCAACGCATTTAATATCGCATGGTGTGGGTACCGAACAACTCGAAGATTTTCTTAATCAACGATTTCCCGAGCACAGCGTGTTGCGGATAGACCGGGACTCTACACGACGCAAAGGCGAGTTAGACGCACACTTAAAATCGGCCTCCGAGCATAAACATCACATTTTGGTGGGTACCCAGATGCTCGCTAAAGGACACCATTTCCCCAATGTGACTTTAGTCGCGCTGTTGGATGTCGATGGCGCTTTGTATAGCGCTGATTTTCGCGCGCCAGAGCGGTTGGCTCAGCTGTTTACACAAGTATCGGGTCGCGCGGGTCGAGCTCACAAACGCGGCCGAGTCGTGCTACAAACGCATCATCCCGAGCACGACTTAGTGCAAGATTTGCTAAATAATGGATACCAACACTTTGCTCTAACGGCTTTGGCTGAACGGCAGGCGACAGAGCTTCCCCCGTTCAAGCATTGGGCGCTGGTGCGGGCCGAAAGTACCGACAAAGCGCAAGTTGTAGAGGCATTGAATCATATGGCTGCTTGCTTACCTGAGGTTGCGGGGGTCATGGGCGTCGGTCCGATTCCCGCGTTAATGGAAAAACGAGCAGGTCGTTATCGTTATCAATGGATACTGCAGACAACATCGCGTAAACAACGTTATCAAGTCGTTAAATATTTACTTAGCCAGTGGGAAAACCTCAGTATTCTCAACCGTATACGATGGTCGTTGGACATTGATCCACAAGACTTCACATAAACGCGCAAAAACAGGTAAACTAACCCTCTTATTGTGAATCACTTTTTCTTTCCTTTTTAACGTTAATACAGGTAGTCGTGTCGATGAAAGAGCAACTTGAACAGTTAATTACTGATGCTGTGGGCCAATTAAAAGCTGACGGTATTCTTCCTACGGATCTAACCGTGAAGATTCAGTTGGACCGACCACGAGATAAGTCACACGGCGACTTTGCGTCCAATCTGGCGTTGATGCTGGCAAAGCCTGCAAAAATGAATCCGCGTCAATTAGCGGAAAAGGTTATTGAAGCGATTCCGGCGAACACGCTGATTGCCAAAACCGATATCGCTGGACCTGGCTTTATTAACTTTACGATCGCACAGGACCAGTTAAAGAGTCAGTTAACCACCATGCTGAGTAGTGCTGATCTCGGTATTCAGCGTGCTGAAAAGCCAATGACCATTGTTATTGATTATTCATCACCTAACCTAGCGAAAGAAATGCACGTAGGTCATTTGCGCTCGGCGATTATTGGCGATGCGGTATCGCGTACCGCCGAAATGTTGGGCCATAAGGTGATTCGCCAAAACCACGTAGGTGATTGGGGCACTCAGTTCGGGATGTTGCTGGCGCACATGGAAGAGCTGGATAGCGAAGCGGCTAACTATGAGCTCAGTAATTTAGAAACTTTTTATAAAGCTGCCAAAAAGCGCTTCGACGAAAGCGAAGATTTTGCCGAGCGGGCACGTGAATTAGTCGTCAAGCTACAGTCAGGTGATGATTATTGCTTGAAGCTGTGGAATCAATTTATTGATGTGTCGCTGACGCACTGTCAGGAAGTGTATGACCGTTTGGGGGTGAAGTTAACCCGTGACGATGTGATGGCCGAAAGTGCTTATAACGACCGTCTGCCCGGTGTTATCGAACATCTCAAAGAGCAAGGGCTGTTAGTAGAAGACCAAGGTGCGCAGTGCGTATTTTTAGACGAGTTTAAAGGTAAAGAAGGTGAACCGCTTCCAATTATTGTGCAGAAAAAGGGCGGCGGTTATTTGTATGCGACCACTGACCTTGCTGCAATCCAGTATCGTCAAAAAGAACTCGGTGGCGACTATCTGATGTATTTTGTCGATGCGCGTCAATCTTTGCACTTCGAACAGATCTTTACCTTAGCGCGTAAAGCCAAGTTCATTGAGGGTGATATTAAAACTCAGCATTATGGGTTCGGCACTGTTATGGGTAAGGACGGGCGTCCTTATAAGAGTCGCGACGGTGGTGTGACTAAACTTGCTGATTTATTGGATGAAGCTGAGCGCAGAGCACTCGAACTGTTACAGCAGAAGAACTCTGACCTGACTGCTGAGCAGCAAGAGGCGGTCGCGAAAGTGGTCGGTATTAGCTCAGTTAAATATGCCGACTTATCAAAAAACAGAACATCGGACTATATTTTCGATTGGGATTTAATGCTCACGTTTGAGGGCAATACAGCGCCTTATCTACTTTATGCATTTACTCGCGTGAATAGTATTTTCGATAAGTTAGGTGAACGTTCGTTTGATATGGACGCTGACTGGCTGCTCGAAGATGAGCGTGAGCTTGCGCTCGCAAATCAACTGATTCGGTTTGAGGAAGTGGTGAACCGTGTATTCGATAAAGCCATGCCGCACTTCTTATGTGGTTACTTGTTTGAACTCGCAGGTTACTTCTCGAGCTTCTATGAAGCCTGCCCAATCCTCAACCAAGAGGACGAGGCGGTGCGTAATAGTCGTCTTAAACTAGCCCGTTTAACGGCTAATACGCTTGAAAAAGGCTTAGCATTATTGGGTATACCGACGTTAGAAAAGATGTAAGTCATGGATTACGCTAATCGTAAACCCAAACCTAAAAAGAAGTCTGGCAAATCGTCCGGTCAACGGGGTAAACCGTCGGCTCGCGGTGCTGCCGCTAAGCAACCCAAACAAGTTCCGTGGGTTGCAATTGTGCTTGTCTTGGCTTTAATGGCCGCATTTATTTTCGGTTTGCTGAGTATTAATGGTGATGGTGATAAGTTGCCAGCGAAACCGACAGACCAACAGGCGGCAGACGAGTTACCCCCAAAGCCAAAGGAAAAGTGGCAATATATTCAGGAACTAGAAAGTAAACAGGTTGAAGTCGATGTGCCTGAGCGCGAACTCGGACCTCCCAAACTGATGCAGTGTGGGTCATTTAGAAAGCAATCTGACGCCGAACGTCTTAGGGCTGAAATTGCAATGGCCGGCTTAGAGAGTCAAGTACGAAGCTCTGAGGGTAAAAACGGTCTTTGGTATCGCGTGATTCTTGGGCCTTACGAGACCAAGCGCGCGGCTGAAAGAGAGCGGCATAAATTGCAACGAGCTAAGATTTACGGTTGCGCGATTTGGAACTGGAACCTCGACTAAACTCGTTAAAACTGCAAAGGCATCGTTGGATGCCTTGAAATCTTATCAATACACCCTCAAATAGCTAATAATCGCATTGCAACATCGCTTGCAGTTCACCGTATTAGCTAGAGAGGGTTTTGTTTTGACCACGATAGTATCCGTAAGACGCGGCGACAAAGTCGCTATTGGTGGTGATGGCCAAGTCTCGCTTGGTAACACCGTCATGAAAGGTAACGCTAAAAAAGTACGCCGCCTTTACCACGATCAAGTATTAGCCGGTTTTGCTGGCGGAACCGCAGATGCATTTACATTATTTGAGCGCTTTGAATCAAAGCTAGAGCAACATCAGGGTAACTTGATGCGAGCTGCCGTAGAACTCGCGAAAGATTGGCGAACAGACCGCGCTTTACGACGCTTAGAGGCATTGCTCGCAGTTGCCGATAAAGAAACGTCGCTCATCATTACCGGTAATGGTGACGTAGTTCAGCCCGAAAACGACCTGATTGCTATCGGTTCCGGGGGGCCGTATGCTCAAGCAGCGGCAACGGCCATGTTGGAGACGACCGAGTTATCGGCGCGCGATATCGTAGAAAAGGCACTCACCATTGCAGGCGACATTTGTGTTTACACGAATGGCTACCAGACCATCGAAGAACAGCAGTCAATCGCTGCCTCAAAAAATAAGTAGGGGATAAAAGATGTCAGATATGACCCCAAGAGAAATTGTAGACGAACTCAATCGTCACATCATCGGTCAAGATAAAGCTAAACGAGCGGTAGCCGTAGCGCTTAGAAATCGCTGGCGCCGGATGCAGTTAGATGATGATTTGCGTAATGAAGTAACGCCTAAAAATATTCTAATGATTGGCCCAACGGGCGTGGGTAAAACTGAGATTGCACGTCGCTTGGCTAAGCTCGCACGTGCACCTTTTATTAAAGTAGAAGCAACCAAATTTACTGAGGTGGGCTACGTTGGTAAAGAAATTGAATCCATTATCAAGGATTTGACCGATGTAGCAGTGAAGCAAAAGCGCGAAGAAATGATGCAAAAAGTGCGTTATCGCGCAGAGGAAGCTGCCGAAGACCGCATTTTAGATGTGCTACTACCGCCTGCGCGTACCTCAGGAGGCTGGGGTGCAGAAGAAGATAAAGGCAATGATG
Organism: uncultured Idiomarina sp.; assembly: GCF_964010655.1. Taxonomy (NCBI): domain Bacteria; kingdom Pseudomonadati; phylum Pseudomonadota; class Gammaproteobacteria; order Alteromonadales; family Idiomarinaceae; genus Idiomarina; species uncultured Idiomarina sp. The sequence continues at coordinate 3,301 of NZ_CAXGLS010000032.1, read as the reverse complement.
AGCAACGTCACTCACGGCAAGTGTTCCGTAAAAAATTACGCGAAGGTAGCTTAGACGATAAAGAGATCGAAATTGATTTGGCGATGCCGCAAATGGGCGTTGAGATCATGGCGCCGCCAGGCATGGAAGAAATGACGTCACAGCTACAAAACATGTTCCAGAACATGGGCAATGACAAGACCAAGAAGCGCAAAATAAAGATCAAAGATGCGTTTAAGCAATTAATCGATGAAGAAGCAGCTAAGTTGCTTAATCCGGACGAGGTCAAGGAAGCGGCAATTGAATCTGTCGAGCAGAACGGTATTGTCTTCCTCGATGAGATCGACAAGATCTGTAAGCGTGGTGACAGTAGTGGCCCTGATGTTTCGAGAGAAGGCGTACAACGCGACCTGTTGCCGTTGGTGGAAGGTACGACGGTCAATACCAAGCATGGCATGATCCGTACTGATCATATCCTATTCATTGCATCAGGCGCCTTCCAGATGAGCAAGCCATCGGATCTAATTCCAGAGCTACAAGGTCGTCTACCAATTCGTGTTGAGTTGGATGCACTGACCAGTGGTGACTTTGTACGCATTTTGACAGAGCCGAATGCTTCACTAACGACTCAGTATAAGGCCTTGTTGAATACCGAGGGTGTTGAAATTGGCTTTACAGACGATGGCATTCAACGGATTGCAGAAATCGCCTTCCATGTGAATGAGACCACCGAAAACATCGGCGCACGTCGATTACACACAGTGCTAGAGCGTCTGATGGAGGAAATCTCCTTTAATGCTACTGATCATAGCGGTGAAAGCATTAGCGTTGACGCTTCGTATGTCGATAAACACATTGGTGAGTTATCGCAAGACGAAGACCTAAGCCGCTTTATTCTATAAGTGGTGCCTTTATGCCGTTGCCAAAGATGCTGGCAACGGCTCTCTTCCTAGTTTGAGCTCGTTCTCGATGAGCTGCTCTGCCAACTCAAGCTTAATGGGCGGTGAGTAGAAATAGCCCTGCATCATGTCGCACCCAAGCTGTTGCAGAATATCTTGTTGGTCTTGTGTTTCGATACCTTCTGCTATGACACGTTTACCAAGACCATGAGCCAAGCGAATCATTGCTTTTAATATTGTCGCATCGGTGCGATTAACCTGCAGCTCGCTGACAAAACTTCGATCAATTTTAATCTTATTAATGGGTAAAGAGCGCAAGTAGGCAAGTGAGCTATGGCCTGTGCCAAAGTCATCTATAGCGACTTTAAAGCCGAGGTCTCTAAGTCGACGAATGACATCCATGCCATTACTTAAATCGGACATTGCGACAGTCTCGGTAATTTCTAACTCGAGATAACTGGCATCTAATTGGTAATTGTCGACTAATCGAGTGAGGTGTTCGACGAGTTTAGACTGTTGGAATTGCTGTGCCGATAAGTTCACCGCGATAGGCCACACGTGACTAAAACGTTTGTTCCAATCTGCGAGTATTTCGGCAGCGCGTTCAAGTACCCAATTATCAAGCAACTCGGTTAGGCCTAACTGTTCGATGTGCGGAATAAACTCAGCTGGCGAGAGCAAGCCTCGTTCGGGGTGCTGCCAACGGATTAGTGCCTCAAAGCCACATAATTGCTGGTAGTCGAAATCAAACTGAGGCTGAAGATAAATCACAAATTCGTTATTTTTAAACGCCTTTCTTAGAATCGGCTCCATATCAATAAGTTGAGAGAACGCGTCATCCATCCCGCGCTCATAAAAAGTAATATTGGAGGCGTTTTGGCGCTTCGCGTCGGTTAGGGCTAGCGTTGCTTTGTTCAGCAAAATTTCAGCATTAACACCGTGTTGAGGGTAGCGTGAAATTCCCACGCCAACCGACAGCGTGATCTGTCGCTGATTCACCTCGATAGGACGAGACAACTCGTGCTGGAGCTCTGTGGCAAGTTCAATGATATGACGACGACTTTTTAAGTGATCGAAGATGACTGCAAATACGTCGCCACTAATTCGAGCTACGGTAACGGGTTTACGTTTAAATTGCTGTAGACGTCGGGCAATTTCTTTTAATACTTGATCGCCCCCCCGAATACCCAACCGTTCGTTGACGGACTTAAACCGTGAAACGCCAAGTAACATCACGGATAGGTGACGGTTATTTGAACGGCAGTAGTCGACTAAAACGGGGATTTTACTGACTAATTGATGACGGTTAGCGACACCGGTTAAGGCGTCGTGTGTGTGTAAATATTCGGCGCGCTGCACAGCATAAAACGAGGTCGAACGCTCCGATTCCAACAGCCAGATTACGATTCCGACCATTATGATAGTCAGGAATACGATGGTAAATAAGCCCTGAGTGCTGATAACCCAATCTAAATAAATGGTATTAGTGAATAACAACACCGCCGACAAAATAAGATTCTTGATTGCTAAAAATGTAAATGCGGAGGCGACAATTTTGGGACCTAAGCCAGGTGGGATGCGCAAAAACATAAAGAGCGCAATACCTAAGAACAACAGGGCCGGCACGATAAAGCGTGGCAATTCAGATTCAAATAATGACAACTCACCGGTTTGATTTGAGAACATCCAGGCAATTGTGGCTGAGGCAGCTAACGTAGTTATAAGGAGGAGTAAATGCCGAGTTGTTTGGCTTAGGTGACGTTCCTTAATGGCGTTGTAGGCGCCGAGAGCAATATAGGTGAGTGCCAAGTAGTGAAGAAAAATTGAGCCTGTATAAAGACTCTGTGTAATCCACTCAGGATAGTTTGTCCCGATGAGTGCGCTCGATGTTAGAACAGCGCGAATAAGCTCGCTTGCACCATAGCTCAAGCATGCGACCGACCAATCCCCGAGGTATGCTTGCTGATACGATTTAAGATAAAACCGCAGTAAGCCAGCGAATCCCAGCAACATCAGGGTTTGAATGACATGAGTTAATGTTTCGATCGCCAAAGAGGTGACCAAATCGAGATCAGGCATCAGAAAACAGTAATAATTATTGTTATATTTATATTAGATTACGCGCCATTGGTGGGGTAATTCAAGTATAACCGTTCAAAGATTTTAACAAAGCGGCTATTGAGCATTTTTAAAACCACCAATTACCGTTATACTTACCTGAATTCGCACTGTCTAACGCAGGATACAGTCATGGAATACAATACCTCAGAACTTTGTGATTTATACCCCGATATGGTCGATGTCGTTGAACCGATGTTTGAATCCTATGGCGGGCGCTCTTCATTTGGCGGACAACTCGTCATCGTTAAATGCCATGAAGACAAAGGGCTGATTGAAGAGAACCTGAACCAACATGGTGGGGG
>NZ_CAXGLS010000031.1:0-28202 GCF_964010655.1 uncultured Idiomarina sp. | reverse complement strand
AATTGTGGGGTCATCGTCAATTGTTGACCCATTTTTAGTTGCAAACTTTGTTTCATCTGATTATCCCGGCCTCACTTGTGCTCCGTTACAAGGTGAACTGCTCACCGAGGTAGACATCTTTAACCTGCTGGTTTGACAATACGCTATTTGCATCTCCGCTGGCAATCAGTTCCCCGTGACTAACGATATAAGCATGCTCGCATACTGACAACGTTTCGCGCACGTTATGGTCGGTAATCAACACGCCTATGCCACGATGCTTGAGGTGTTCGATAATTTTTTTGATATCCAAGACTGAAATGGGGTCAACACCTGCAAATGGCTCATCAAGCAATATGAACGTCGGATCAGCGGCAAGTGCTCGAGCAATTTCAACACGTCGCCGTTCCCCCCCCGATAAGCTCATGCCTAAACTGTTAACAATATGCCCGATATTGAACTCTTCTAATAAAGCGTCGAGCTTTTCTTCTCGTTCTATCGTTGTAAGCGATTTGCGAGTTTCGAGGATAGCCATTAAATTATCGCGCACTGTCATTTTGCGAAAAATAGACGACTCCTGTGGTAAATATCCAATGCCTCGTCGAGCTCGTTCGTGCATAGGAAGCAACGTTAAATCATGTTGGTCTAGCTTAATACTGCCTTTATCAGAATTCACTAAGCCAACAATCATATAGAAGGTGGTTGTTTTACCCGCACCGTTAGGTCCTAATAAGCCGATCACTTGCCCTTGACTTACTTCCAAGCTGACATCTTTAACAACTTGGCGTCGGTTATATGATTTAGCGAGGTGCTCGACAGATAATTTCGCCATTTATCATTGCTCTTTTTGCTGTTGTTCGGTTTCAGGCTGCTCTTTCTCAGACTGCTTGTTGGGGTTAAAAATGGTGGTTACGCGTTCGCCCGACTCTTTCGAACCGCGCGCTGAAACGTGCTGGTTTGTCAGATCATAAACGATAGTGTCGCCGCGCGATAAACTACTACCTTGTGTGATCTGTGCGTTGCCCTTGAGTTCGATACGCCCTTGACTCTGAAAGTAGGTGATTTGGTCGGCTTCTGCACTGATTTCGGTGCCGTTTTCGAGTAGCTGCGTATAAACAGCAGGGCGACCGTGGGCGACAAAAGTGTCAGCTTGATCTTTAGCTTCACCGCCTGAGGCCTCTAAACGGTCGGCTTCAATACGTAACGACCCTTGTGTGACGATAACGTTATCGGTCAGCAACAACTGGTTGTTTTTAATATCAAAGTGCTCGTGTCCTGCACTTACTTCAATCGGCTTTTCAAAGTCCGACTCACCTTGAGCGACAGCTAATTGACTCACTGCTGCAAGACTAGCGAGGATTAAAAACCGTTTTAACATGACGTTTTAACTCCATAGTTTCTGCGTACAAGTCGGCATTGAGCCCGTGACCTCGTACCGCAATCTGGGGTCCCGAAATCGTGACGGGATAATCTGTGTTCATCGTTTCAGCGGGTATATCGATGACTAAGTATTCGGTGTTTACACGTTTAATAGAAGTATCAGGTTGCAGTGCCAATATTTCAACGTTGCGCTCTAAAATGAGCGTTTGGTCATCATATAAAGTGCCTTGCTCGGCACTCACTTGCCAAGTTGCCTGACGCTCATCGGTATAGACCGAGTAGACAGGATTGCTCAACTCAGTAAGACCAATCTGAATATAATGAGACATATGCTCAGCCGTCACCTGATGCGCTAAGCGTCCGCCAGACTCGTACAAGCGCGTTTTAAGACCCGAAGCCGTAAAATCGGGTGTCATTTTACGGGTTTGTACATTAGCGTCGTCGCCATCTGACGGCTGAAAAGGTCGCCAAAGCAGAATAATCACGGCACCAAATAAGACCAGCAATAAAAGTGCGACGCGGCGACTCACAAACTGACTCCCTCAGCGCTCGGTAGTTCACCGCGGCTCAGCAAGAGTAAATCACAAATTTCACGCACAGCGCCAAATCCACCGTGGCAACGCGTAATATATTGCGCGGCAAGCTGCACCGAGGGGTGCGCGTCATGCACCGCAATCCCGAGTTTGGCTCGATTAATTAACTGTAGGTCGGGGACATCGTCGCCTACATAAGCGACTTGCGAATCATTCAAGTTCAAATTATCGAGCAGCTGTTCGTAGCGTTCGACTTTATTTTTTACACCTTGAAAAATATGAGTCACGCCCAAGTGTTTCATGCGGCGCTCGACAATCGAAGATTCGCGCCCCGTTATCACGGCAGCGGGGTAGCCGGCGTCCGTCCATGCTTTTAGCCCAAAGCCATCACGTGTATGAAATGCTTTGAGCTCCTCACCTTGGTTTCCTAAATAAATACGACCATCAGAAAATACGCCGTCAACATCGAGAATCAACAACTCAACTTGAGCAAATTGTTCAAACAGTGTGGTACTGATGTCGCCGTACCACGTATTGATGGTTTTAGCTGTGCGATTATGAATCATTACACCACTCCTGCTTGCAACAAATCGTGCATATTCATCGCACCGTGGGGCTTGCCATCGTGGTCAACGATAATCAGACCATTAATTTTACGGTCTTGCATCAACTTAAGTGCTTGTGCTGCCAACATGTTTTCGTCTGCCGTTACGCAGGTACGCGTCATGAAGTCAGCGATTTTGCTCGTATGAACATCGACGCGGCTATCCAGGATCCGCCGCAAATCACCGTCCGTAAATATACCCGCTAAACGCCCGTGTTCGTCGACAATGGATGTCATCCCTAAACCTTTGCGCGAGATTTCGAGCAATGCGTCGCGAATCAAAGCGTCTTGTTCGACCTGAGGAACACGATCGCCCGTGTGCATTACATCGCTGAGTCTCAGTAGCAGACGTTTACCTAACGAGCCACCAGGATGAGATAACGCAAAGTCATCCGCAGTGAATCCGCGCGCGTTCAGTAGTGCGACGGCCAGCGCATCCCCCATCACTAGACTCGCGGTGGTTGATGCTGTGGGCGCCAACCCTAATGGGCACGCCTCTTGCTCTACCCGGATGCAAACATGAACATCAGCCAAGGTGGCTAGCGTTGACTCCGGGTTACCCGTCATGGCGATGATTGTGACACCAAGGCGTTTCATCACCGGTATAATATTAAGTATTTCGCCCGTCTCGCCGCTGTTTGAAATTGCGATAACAATATCACTGTCAGTGACCATCCCCAGATCACCATGGCTAGCTTCACCCGGATGCACAAAAAAAGCGGGTGAGCCGGTTGAAGCGAGTGTCGCAGCAATTTTACCGCCGATGTGACCCGATTTACCCATGCCGGTTACAATGATACGACCCTTGCAATCGAACATTGCCTGACATGCACGATTGAAGTTATCGTCCAAATAGGTTTTTAGGCCCTCTATGGCATCTCGCTCAATCTCAATAACTTCACGTGCGAGCGTGCAAAAGTCGTGGGTGATTTGCTTCATTACCTACCTAAAAAAGCTGAGAACTTACGCCTAATGATACGTCAAGATGAGGGTGACTGCCTACCGTATTTATGAACCTAAGATTGCGAATTCGATAAAATTGAATTACTATACCAACTAGACGGTTTAGTAATAAGCCTATTTAAGGTAGTGAGTGAGTCATTATGTGCGCAAAAAAGTGTGCCGGTCGCCCCAGTAATCGAGATGTCATTTTAGATGCAGCAGAACAATTAGTTGCGTCAGAAGGCGCTGCTCGTCTTACGTTTGATGCGCTTGGTCAAGCAACGGGGATTAGTAAAGGTGGTTTGCTCTATCACTTTGCAAGTAAGGACAAATTACTAGAGGCTATGTTGGAGCGCATGGTAGCGCGAAACAATGACCTCAAAGAGACCTTCATGAGCGAGTTTGAAGGTGATCCTAACCAAGAATTCAAAAGTATTTTGCTCGCATCGCTCAACAGTGATGCCGAGTGTGCGCAGTTAAGTTCTGGGCTATTAGCGGCAGCGGCCAATAACCCTGATTTATTGGCGCCGATGACTGCGCACGTTCAGCAGACGTTTCAATCGTTAGAGCAATTTAGTCGCGATCCAATGCTCGCCAAAGTGCTGTTTTTCGCCGTGCATGGCGCTCGTTTGTTCGAACAATTGCAGTTGTGTGAGCACTGCCACGGTGACCGTAAAGCGTTCGCCGACAAGCTACTAGCGATGATTGATGCAAAAAACTGATATGTTTTGCAACATTTTTACAGTTACGTTTTAGGCGATCGGACCCTAGAATAGGTATTCTGAAATAAATAGCGCGTTAGGGACAGATAAGTGGATAACTTTGTTGCTTTAAAAGATGTGCATTTTTCGCACGGCCAACGCACCATATACGATGGGCTGTCATTGACGGTGCCGAAAGGTAAAATAGTCGCTGTTATGGGCCCCAGTGGTATTGGTAAAACAACGTTATTGCGCCTTATTGGGGGGCAGTTACGACCGGCATCCGGATCCATCAAAGTGGCCGATGAAGAAGTGACGCAGTTATCACGCAAGAAACTCTATGAGCTGCGTAAGCGAATGAGTATGCTTTTTCAAAGTGGTGCGCTGTTCACCGATATGAGTGTATTTGATAACGTTGCCTTCCCGTTAAGAGAGCATACAGAGCTCAGCGAGGATGTTATCCGCAGCATTGTCTTGATGAAGCTAGAAGCGGTAGGCTTGCGCGGGGCTCGCGATCTGATGCCTTCGGAGTTATCAGGCGGAATGGCGCGTCGGGCTGCACTGGCGCGTGCTATTGCACTTGATCCTGATCTAATCATGTATGACGAACCTTTTGCTGGCCAAGATCCAATTTCAATGGGCGTTATCGTCAAACTGATCCGCTCGCTGAACGAATCGTTAGGTTTAACTTCTATCGTGGTCTCCCATGATGTCGATGAAATACTATCGATAGCCGATTACGCGTATATTATCGCCGATAAAAAAGTCGTCGCCGAGGGGACTCCCGATGAGCTGAGAGAAAATGATAAGGCTATTGTAAGGCAGTTTCTTCAAGGTGAGGCTGATGGACCCGTCAAGTTTCATTATACCGAGGATGACTTTGCTATGGATTTAATGGGGGAAGCGCATGGATAGGTTGGCGCGCTTGGGCGCAACAGTCACAGACGCAATAGCAGGTATCGGTCGTGCGCTGGCGATGTTACTCGGGGCGATTATTGGTAAGCCCACACCACGAAAGTCATGGCCTCTATTTGTCCAACAAATGTATGTGGTTGGCGTACTATCCCTCATTATTATCGTGGTGAGCGGGTTATTTATTGGTATGGTATTGGGACTCCAAGGCTATACCATTTTGGTCGATTACGGTGCCGAACAGAGTTTAGGTCCGATGGTTGCGCTATCTCTTTTACGCGAATTGGGGCCTGTCGTCACAGCCTTGCTTTTTGCCGGTCGCGCCGGCTCCGCACTGACCGCCGAAATCGGCTTGATGAAAGCAACCGAGCAATTATCGAGTTTAGAAATGATGGCCGTTGATCCGTTACGACGTGTCGTTGCTCCACGTTTCTGGGCAGGGTTTGTCAGTATGCCTCTATTGGCACTTATTTTTTCAGCCGTTGGTATTTACGGCGGTTATTTAGTGGGCTCGGGTTGGCTCGGTGTCGATGAGGGCGCATTTTGGTCAGTAATGCAGTCAGCCGTTGACTGGCGTGACGACTTAATGAACGGGATCATTAAATCGCTCGTATTTGCTTTTGTGGTGACGTGGATTGCGCTCTACAAAGGCTATCGTTGTGAACCAACATCTGCGGGTATTAGCAAGGCGACCACTTCGACGGTGGTCACTGCTTCACTCGCTATTTTAGGACTCGATTTTATTCTTACAGCATTGATGTTTGGCGGGTAAAAACCATGGAATCACGGAAATCACATATTTTTGTTGGCTTATTTGTCGTTGTCGGGGTTTTGGCGCTGCTGTTTATCGCTTTGCGCGCTGCAAGTGGGAGCACCGTGACTGCTGGTGAAACCTACACGCTTTATGCGAAGTTCGACAATATTGGCAGTTTAAAAGTACGCTCGCCAGTTAAAGTGGGGGGGGTCGTTGTAGGACGCGTTACCAATATTTCGTTGTCGGGCGAGTATTACGAGCCACTTGTTGAGATGGAGATCAGTCAAGATTATGACAAGTTCTCAGAGACAAGTAGCTTATCGGTGCTGACAGCGGGTCTTTTAGGTGAGCAGTATTTAGGTCTGCAGCCAGGGTTTATCGATGACACGGTGGGCACACTTGAAGACGGAGACACGATTTCTGATACCAAATCAGCATTGGTGTTGGAGCAGTTAATCGGACAATTCTTGTTTAGCCAAGGCGAGAATTAACGAACGGGGAGTTGTAATATGAAAGTTTTATTAACGTTAGTAATGGGTGCTTTTCTGACCGTGAGTAGCGCCTCGGCGGAAACGATTAAAGAGGAAAATCCCTATACTCTAGTTAAGAAAGTAGCGGATAAAACCTTTGAGCGTATCGGCGAAGAGCGCAGTAAGATTACGGAAAACCCCAATTATCTGAAGACGATTGTTAAAGATGAGCTGATGCCTTACGTCGATAATATATATGCGAGCAAGAAGGTATTGGGGCGTTACTTTAAAGATACTGATGAAAAGCAACGCCAGGAGTTTTACAAAGCATTTACGGACTATATTGTTGCAACTTATGCCCGAGCTTTTACACAATATGATGAGTCGAAGCACGAAGTAGAGTTTCTGCAACACCCTAAAGTAGGACCCGATGACAAGGTCGTAGTGGTAGAGACGCGCGTTAAAGAAGCGGGTCGCCCACCAATTCGTTTGGATTTTAAAGTCCGTTACGATAATAACGCTGACGTTTGGAAAGCATACGATTTAGTTGTCGAGGGTGTAAGCTTATTGAATAGTAAGCAGAGCGAGATAGCAGCAGTAATCCGTTCACGCGGCATCGAAGGTACCATTGCGCTGCTCGAGGATAAAGCGGGCCAACCCATCAAGTTGGACGATAAAGTCGACGTACCGTCTTAAGGGTCGCCCATGAGTCAGGCTCAAATGAACTTTCAACTCGCTAATGACGGTACATTGTCGTTAGCGGGTTCGCTTACGCGAAGCGCGATTCCGGCGCAGTGGAATGCACTCAGCCAGCTGTTGAATGAGAAGACAGTAAAACAAGTGGATGTTGCAGAGGTTACTTTAATCGATACTGCGGGCGTGGCTATATTACTTGAAGTGATAAAGCACAATCGTGATGCTGTTCCCTTACAGTGTAAGGGCAGCTCGGAGCAGTTAAGGCAAATCGTCACAGTGAGTGGCGTCGACCATCTACTTTCGTTAAGCTAACGGCTTTAATTCTTCAGTTAAGTTGTGTGGATATAATATGAACGCCGAACAATTGACCGCGTTATTGAAAAATGAACTTGAAATCGATGAGGCGCATGTAAAGCTTGATGGCGCTAACGTTAACATTATTGCCGTAGGTGAGATTTTTGCCTCATTGAATCGTGTGAAAAGTCAGCAAATGGTGTACCAACCTCTTAAGCCTCTCATCGCTGATGGTACGCTTCACGCTGTTTCTATTAAGACCTACACGCCTGAAACTTGGGAACGTGATAAAAAATTAATGATGCCTTAATGTCATCAGGAGGCATCATGGACAAATTTTTAATTAAAGGCGGGCGTCCGCTACACGGCGAAGTGACTATTTCTGGCGCTAAGAATGCCGCATTGCCAATATTATTAGCAACGGTATTGGGTAGCGAGTCAATTACTATTTCGAATGTTCCTTTGCTTCAGGATGTAAAAACGTCACTTAAGTTACTTGGAAAGCTGGGGTTAGCCCACTCGGAACTCCAGCATGGCGAAGTCACCATCGAACCTGCAGAAATGTCGGAGCATGTAGCCCCGTATGAGCTCGTGAAGACGATGCGTGCCTCCATTTTAGTGCTCGGTCCTTTGTTAGCGAAAGTCGGAAAGGCTGAAGTGTCATTGCCTGGCGGCTGTGCCATTGGTGCTCGCCCGGTAAACTTACACATCGAGGGCTTGCGTCAGATGGGAGCTCAAATTGTGGTCGAAAATGGCTACATAAAAGCGTCCGTTGATGGGCGTTTAAAAGGAGCAGACATTCTGATGGATACCGTGAGTGTGACAGGCACGGAAAACCTGATGATGGCAGCAGCGCTTGCTGAGGGCACGACGCGCATTGAAAACGCCGCCCGCGAACCCGAAATTATTGATCTCGCGCGCTTTTTGAATCACTTGGGTGCGAAGGTTACAGGTGAGGGGACCGATACGCTTACGATTGAAGGCGTTGAACGCTTACACGGTGGCCATTACTCTGTGATGCCAGACCGTATTGAGACCGGTACGTTTCTTGTTGCAGGGTTAGCAACAGGAGGCGATGTGACTTGTCGTCATACCGATCCGAGTGCCTTAGATGCGGTGCTCAAGAAGCTTACCGAGGCCGGAGGCACGGTTGAAAAGGGAACTGATTGGATCCGTATTCGTAGTCAGGGCCGGCCTAAGCCCGTCACTATTATTACTGCTCCACACCCAGCATTTCCAACTGATATGCAGGCTCAGTTTTGCGCGTTGAACGCCATTGCGTCGGGAAGTGGGTGGGTGCGAGAGACGATTTTTGAAAACCGTTTCATGCACATTCCTGAACTTCGCCGTATGGGCGCTCATGTTGAGCTCGAGGGCAATACAGCTATTTCGAATGGGGTAGAGACTCTGACTGGTGCAGAAGTGATGTGTACCGATTTACGAGCTTCTGCTTCGTTGGTGATTGCCGGTTTGGTTGCTCAAGGGGAAACGCTCGTAGAACGCATCTATCATATCGATCGTGGCTACGAAGGTATTGAGCTTAAGCTTCAAGCGCTCGGTGCAGATATTCAGCGAATTCACTGAATTTGACGCGCGGACCCAACAGTTAATGTTGTGGTTCGCGTTTCGTCATTACGTACGTATTCGATTTTCAACTGTGTACCAGGCCGGCTTTTAACAACGCGCTCCATTCCTTCCGTTGCCGAGAAAATCGGTGAACCGCCAATTTGCGTGATTAAGTCATTGACTTGCAAACCCGCTCGATCAGCTGGGCTATTGGGCTCAACTTGCGTCACAAGAATTCCGTTAGCCGCATTTTGTAGATTGAAATTCGGGTTAACTTGAATACCAATATAGCCACGCACGACGCGACCCTCTGTAATGAGGGTATGCATGATCTCTTTGACCGTATTATAAGGCGTTGCAAAGTAGATACCTTCAACGGTGTCACCAAACGCCGAGTTAAATCGAGCATTATTGATACCGATTAACTCTCCCTTGCTATTGATAAGTGCTCCACCTGATGCGCCTTGATTGATGACCGCGTCCATTTGTATTAGGTCGGAATAGGCTGAGCCGGTGATACCAACTCGTCCCCCCGTGGCACTAATAATACCCTGTGTAATCGTTTGCCCGATATTATACGGATTGCCAATGGCAAACACGATATCCCCTACCTTTATGGGTCTTTCGCCCATCGTCGGAATGACGGGTAGGTTATCTGCCTCGACCTTGAGTACGGCGAGGTCGGTGTAAGTATCATTTCCAATCAGTTGCGCCTCGTAGCGCCGTCCATCTTGCAATGCCACCTGAATTTCATCGTAATTTTCCACTACATGATTGGCGGTGATGATGTAGCCACGATCACTCATGATGACACCCGAGCCTAAACGCCACAGACGTGAATTTGACTGAGACGAATAGCGTGAGCGCTCACTTTCACCCAAGCTATATATATTGACGACGGCAGGTGCTGCGCGACTGATGGCTTGGTTAAAACTCGCAACCTCATCATTCTTATTTAAATTAAATTGACTTGGACCGCCATTTTGTATGTATGGCTGGATGAGAAAAATAATGGCAGCAACGACCAAGCCTAAACCTACCGATTGGTAAAGGAATCGAACGAGTGACTTGATAGAGCTCATAAGTTAGGCGGTCCGTTAATTAAAAAAGTGACTTCAGCTTATCACTGAAGTCACTTTGATGTAAGTTTTTGAAACTAAAACGCGCGACTAAGATGCGGGGTTACGTAACATTAAGTAACGTACACTATTCCCACGTTGGATACTCAGCGCTACCACATCACCCGCGTTGTCAATCGCTTCACGCAGGTCGCCTAAGTTACTAATTGGTTGCCGATTAGCGCCTTTGATGATATCACCTTTTTCAAGTCCAATTCGCGCGGCGGGTGACCCCGTTTCTACTTCAGTAATGCGAATACCATCGTTGGAACCGTCAGCTTCAAGGGTCGCGCCTTCTAAAGCCGGGTGTATCGACTGAGCTGAAGTTTCGGTATCTTGCGCATCAAGCGTCACCTGCACATCTTGGCGTTCACCATCACGGATCAACTCAAGATCGACTTTCGTTCCCGACCCTAGGGTACTGATTAAAGCGCCTAGTTCTTGGAAACTTGCTATCTCATCACCGTTAACAGACACGATGACATCTCCCGACTGAATGCCGGCCTTGTCGGCTGCGCTCTCAGGTACAACTTCGGCAACGAATGCGCCCTCTGACACACTAATATCAAGTGCATCAGCAATATCTGAGTTGAGGTCGTTTCCGCGTACGCCTAACACGCCGCGACGTACTTCACCAAACTCGATTAATTGTTGCACGAGGTTACGCATCATATCCGCTGGGATTGCGAAACCGATACCGATGTTGCCGCCATTAGGACCTAAAATCGCTGTATTGATACCAATCAATTTGCCATCGAGCGTTACTAGCGCACCACCGCTATTACCACTATTAATTGCGGCATCTGTTTGGATAAAGTTCTCAAGCTCTTCGATACCGAGGTTGGCACGACTAAGGGCGCTGACAATACCGGATGTGACAGTTTGTCCAAGACCAAAAGGATTACCGATAGCAACGACAAAGTCGCCCACCCGTAATTCTGACGACTTACCGATCTCAATATCAGTGAGATCCTCGGCGTCCTCAATTTGCAGCAGTGCGATATCGCTTTGTTCGTCGCGACCCACTAATTTGGCATCATATTCACGACCATTTTTCAGTGTTACAACGATTTCAGAGGCATCATCGATGACATGATTGTTGGTAACTACATAACCTTTGTCTGCATCAATGATGACTCCTGAACCTAATCCACGGAATGGACGCTCTTGAACGCGTTCGCTCGGAGCATTGGGACCAAAGAAAAAACGTAACGCGTCAGGGACCCGTTGGCGTACTTCACGTTTACCTTTGACCGAAATATTAACGACGGCGGGAGTAACATCCTCGAGCATCGGTGCTAATGTTGGTTTTTCGTCATCTGCGCCGAAAAATGGAATGCCAGCTTGTGCGGGTTGAGAAAAGCCGCCAACGGTTAAAGCGGCTAGTGTGAGACCTACAATTAATTTATTCATCGTGTTACGAACTCCTAGTAGTAACTTTACAACCGTGTGCAGCCATTATGACCGCCGAGTTACTAAATGAGTTCACTGTTAAAATGTTTCAAGATATTTAATCGCGTTTGCTGGACTCATTTTCAGTAAACAAACCGCTACGCTGATCGGTGTAATCTTTTGGAACTTGGTTGGCTTCTTCTGAGCTGTGCGTCGAACGGTAATCTTTATTCATGCTACTTGCCACCCGCAATTGACGCATTGTGTCCTCAGAAAAGAATGGCAAATCGCTTTGTGCCTCGTTTTTTTGCAGTAAGTCAGCGCTGTGCGCAAGATAGTTTTTAAGTTTGTCTTGTGTTTCTTCGAGTTGTTCAACCAACGCATTGGCGGTTGCAAAGTGTTCGGCGACTTCGCGTTGATAATCAGCGAGCTGCTTCTGACTTTTTTCGACCTGCTCTTCAAGATCGCCGCCACTGCGAAGTCCAAACAGGTAACGTGCGACAAAAAAACCAATAATTGCGCCGACGGCGACCAATAAAATACCAATTAACCAATCCATGCCTAACTCCTAGACTGACCCTACTCATTGCTGATCCAGGGCATCGTGATAAAATACATGCCCTATAGGATAATCGTAACTGAGGTGAAGTGGTAGTGTCGAACCCGTGCTTTACGCCAATTGAGCGTTATAAAAAAGACTTAGAACGCGAAGATTTTAGTTATGATGAAGCGCAGGAGCACGCGGTTACGCAGTTACAGCGCCTTTATGATGAGTTAATCGAGTGGCAGGAAAATAAGCAACAGTCGCTAATAAAAAGGCTGTTTAGTAAGCCCGTACGTCCCCCTAAAGGACTCTATTTTTGGGGAGGGGTCGGTCGTGGCAAGACCTATTTAGTTGATACCTTTTACGAAAGTTTGCCGATTAAGAAAAAATGGCGCCTGCATTTTCATCGATTCATGCAGCGGGTACACAACGAACTCAAGCAATTACAGCAAAAATCAGATCCACTGATTATTGTAGCCGATCGCATTGCTGCGGAGACTGATGTCATCTGTTTTGATGAGTTTTTTGTACAGGATATTACGGATGCTATGTTACTCGGCAAACTATTTGAGTATCTTTTTGAGCGCGAAGTGATACTCGTTGCAACATCCAATATCGTACCCGACGACCTATACAAAAATGGGTTACAGCGCGCACGATTTATTCCGGCAATAAAATTAATTAAGCAGCATTGTGCTGTGGTTAATGTTGATAGCGGGATCGACTATCGCCTACGCACGTTGACGCAAGCAAAGCTATTTCATGTGCCTAATGATGACCAAGCTGACCAAAGGTTGGTAGAGTCCTTTCATAACCTAGCGCCGGAAAAGGGGTGTGATTTTGAGTCCCACGCTGTTGAAATCGAAGGACGATCGATTCGAGTGCGTGCGGAATGCGATGATGTTGTCTTTTTCGACTTCCCAGATATTTGTAAGACAGCGCGTAGCCACACCGACTACATGGAACTTGCGCAGTTATATCATGCCGTCATTATCTCGAATGTCGAACAAATGGGCCGTCACAACGATGACGTTGCGCGTCGCTTTATCGCGTTGGTGGACGAATTTTATGAGCGCCGAGTTAAATTGATTCTATCCGCGCAACAGCCCATTGACTCGCTGTATAGCGAAGGGCAATTAAGTTTTGAGTTTCGCCGCTGTGTGAGTCGTTTGCAAGAAATGCAAAGTGAAGAATATTTAGCACTGGCGCACCGCGCATAAATGGCACAGTGAATCGGTAAGAAATTTCAAAAAATGCGTGATCTTTGAGCGCATTTTTCCTATAATCCGCGCAGCCCACGTTACAGTCCATGGCGTTAACATCTCGTTAGCCCATGGTTGCAGCAAATAAACTAATGATTTCTATCATTTTTTTATTGTTGTGATTCGCGGGGAAGCCCGGAATTACTGTCCGTGAACATTTAAAATTAGGTTTTTTCAAAATGAAAACATTTGTAGCAAAACCAGAAACGGTAAAACGCGACTGGTACGTAATTGACGCAGAAGGTAAAACGTTAGGTCGTTTGGCTACTGAAGTAGCTCGCCGCCTGCGTGGTAAGCATAAGCCTGAGTATACGCCTCACGTTGACACAGGTGACTACATCGTCATCGTTAACGCTGAGAAAGTTGCTGTAACCGGTAACAAAGCTCAGGACAAAATGTACTACTCGCACACTGGATTCCCGGGTGGTATCAAATCAATCAGCTTTGAAAAACTGATTGCTAAGAAACCTGAAATGGTAATTCAGAAAGCGGTAAAAGGTATGTTGCCTCGTGGACCTCTAGGCCGTGCCATGTTCCGTAAACTGAAAGTGTACGCAGGTGCTGAGCACAACCACGTTGCTCAACAACCTAAACAACTGGATCTATAACGGAGCAAGCATACTATGGCAGATAATCAATACTACGGTACAGGTCGCCGCAAAAACTCAACTGCTCGCGTATTCTTGCGTCCGGGCAGCGGCAACATCCAAATCAACCAACGTGCGTTGGAAGATTACTTCGGTCGTAAAACTGCACAAATGGTTGTTCGTCAACCACTTGAAGCAGTAGAAATGACTGAGAAGTTCGACCTTTACATCACCGTGAGCGGTGGTGGTACAACAGGTCAAGCGGGCGCAATCCGTCACGGTATTACCCGTGCACTGATGCAATATGACGAAGGCCTACGCTCTACCTTGCGTAAAGAAGGCTACGTTACGCGTGACGCTCGTCAAGTTGAACGTAAGAAAGTGGGCTTACACAAAGCGCGTAAGCGTCCACAGTTCTCAAAACGTTAAGTTTACGTTTTACGGAAAGCCCAGCATTTGCTGGGCTTTTTTATTTTTGCTAGCCAGTGAACCTCTGTTTACGAATGTAAACGCTTGTTGTGACAGCAACACGCGCCATACACCGCGAATCACTTGTAAAACATGTGGGTTTTCTTTATCATTTCTGAGCATTTTTTGTAATCCGTATAGGCGGATAACGCAGCAGCTAATTCCCGACTTCGCGGCCATGGATCGCGGAGCGTCCAACTGGAGAGTAAATGGATGAGCAATGCGCCTGTAGATAAAGGCCGCCGTCGTTTTTTGACGGTCGCGACCGGAGTCGTTGGTGGTGCCGGAGCGGTGGGTGTCGCCGTTCCTTTTATCGCATCATGGAATCCGAGCGCGAGGGCAAAGAACGCCGGGGCACCGGTCGAAGTTAACATCGCGAAAGCAGAACCGGGTCAAATGATTCGTGTTAAATGGCGAGGCAAGCCCGTATGGGTCGTTCGTCGTTCAACAGAAATGCTTGATGGCCTAAAAACCCATGAAGACCGTCTTCGAGACCCTAATTCTGAAGAGCCACAACAACCTTCATATGCCGCTAACGAATATCGTTCAATTAAAAAAGAATTTTTCGTAGCTGTTGGTATCTGTACTCACTTAGGTTGTTCTCCGAGCTACTTACCCAAAGAAATGGAAGAGCACGTAGAAGGTGTTGAGTCAGGATTCTTCTGTCCGTGTCACGGTTCGACCTATGATATCGCTGGACGTGTTTTCCAGGGTGTTCCGGCACCATTAAACTTGGTTGTGCCGCCACATTATTACGTTGACGACAACACGATCTTGGTCGGCGAAGATAAGGGGCAAGCATAATGGCTAATAAATTCGTTGAGTGGATCGATGCACGTATTCCAATGACTAAAACTTGGAATATCCACCTTGCACAGTATCCTGCTCCGAAAAACTTCAACTTCTGGTACCTATTTGGCGTCTTGGCGATGCTCGTATTGGTCAACCAAATACTCACCGGTGTTTGGTTAACCATGAACTATGTGCCAAGCTCAGAGGGTGCATTTGCGTCCGTTGAGTACATCATGCGTGACATCGATTACGGCTGGTTACTCCGATACATGCATTCAACCGGGGCATCCGCGTTTTTCATCGTTGTGTATCTGCATATGTTCCGCGGTATGCTTTATGGTTCGTACCAAAAGCCGCGTGAATTATTGTGGTTATTTGGCATGTTTATCTTCTTGGTACTCATGGCTGAAGCATTTATGGGTTATTTGTTACCTTGGGGGCAAATGTCATACTGGGGTGCGCAGGTAATTATCTCACTGTTTGGTGCGATTCCGGTGATTGGTGATGACTTGACGCTATGGATCCGTGGTGATTACGTGATTTCTGGCGCAACCTTGAACCGCTTCTTTGCGCTTCACGTGATTGCCTTGCCGCTAGTGCTGGTGATTCTTGTATTCTTGCATATCATCGCATTGCACGAAGTGGGCTCTAACAACCCCGATGGTGTGCCGATTAAGAAGCCCAAAGGCTCCGTTCCGGATGAAGAAAAACCGAAATTCAAGTTTCACGAGCGTTTCACTAAGAAATACGACATTGTGGATGCGATTCCGTTCTACCCGTACTACATCGTAAAAGATTTGGTCGGTATCGGTATTTTCTTATTCCTGTTCTGTTATGTGATCTTCTTTATGCCAGAGATGGGCGGTTTCTTCCTTGAGCCACCGAACTTTGAGCCGGCAAACCCATTGAAGACACCAGAACATATTGCGCCTGTTTGGTACTTCACACCGTTCTACGCAATTTTGCGTGCGGTCCCTGATAAATTATTTGGCGTAATCTTAATGTTTGCATCGATTGTGCTACTGGCTCTATTGCCATGGTTAGACCGCGGTCGCGTACGTTCTATTCGCTATCGCTCTATCTTGCACAAGTTGAACTTGGCAGTTTTCTCAGTCAGTTTCTTGGTCTTAGGTTACTTAGGAACTCAGCCAGCAACGCCAACTTCAACTATGTTTGCGCAGATATTTACGTTCTTATACTTCGCTTTCTTCGTCTTACTGTTTTTCTACAGTAAGCGTGAGAAGACCAAGCCGGTACCAGAAAGGGTGACGTCATAATGAAAAAATTACTAATCGCTCTTGTTACATTTATCCCGTCGCTCGTATTTGCGGCGGGACCGACTGTGCCGCTTGATGAAGCAAAAGTCGATTTGCACGACAAAGCGTCTTTACAACGTGGTGCACAGTTGTTCATGAACTACTGTTTGGGTTGTCACTCGCTTCAATATGCGCGTTACAACCGCATGTTCGAAGACCTGGGTATTCCTGAGGATGTCGGTCAGAAGAACTTGCAATTTACGGGTGAAAAAGAGGGTGACCTAATTACCAACAATATGTCTGAAGAAAAAGCGGGCGCATGGTTTGGTAATCCACCACCTGACTTGACCAACGTAGCGCGTGTGCGGGGTCCTGACTGGATTTACACGTACTTACGTTCGTTCTATCGCGATGATAGTCGTCCGTTTGGCGTGAATAACTCGGTTTTCCCTAACGTTGGGATGCCGCACGTTTTACAAGAGTTACAAGGCTTACCAGAAAAAACCTACGAAGAACGCCGTATCGATGGTGAGATGAAAAAGGTTTATGTCGGTTTGAAAACCGATGGTAAAGGCCGTTTGACTGAGAGTGAATATGACCAGGCAATGCTCGACCTTACGTCGTTCTTGGTCTATATGGGTGAACCAATGAAACTTGAACAACGCCGTATGGGTTGGTTCGTTTTTGGTTTCTTGTTGGTGTTCACCATTTTAGCTTGGTTGCTGAAGAAAGAGTTCTGGAAAGATCTTAAGTAAGCGGAGCTCGAGCTCAGTAGAAAAGGGTGGCTTGCCACCCTTTTGCTGTTGAAATTATCTGGAGAAATACATGGCGGTTGCAGCAAATAAACGTTCAGTAATGACGTTATATTCCAGCAAGAACGATCTTAAGAGCCACCAAGTTCGCTTGGTATTAGCGGAGAAAGGTGTTGGCGTAGAAATCAGTTTTGTCAGCGGTGATGATCGCCCTGAAGACTTGATGCAGCTTAACCCTTATCCTGATGCGACACCCACTCTCGTGGACCGTGAGCTTGTTCTTTATAATGCTCACATTATTATGGAATATCTCGATGAGCGTTTTCCGCATCCACCATTGATGCCCGTTTATCCGGTCGCAAGAGGCACAAGCCGCTTGATGATGCATAGAATTGAACGCGATTGGTACGCCTTGGCAGACAAGATTATGGCCGGTGATAACCAAGCGCGCCAAGAGTTACGCGAGGGGCTGCTATCGTTAGCACCTATTTTTGCTGACACGCCTTATTTTATGAGCGAAGAGTTCAGTTTAGTCGACTGCTACTTAGCGCCGTTATTGTGGCGTTTACCAAGCTACGGTATCGAACTAACTGGACAAGGTGCGAAAGATGTAAAAGCTTATATGGGTCGTGTGTTTGAACGCAAGACGTTTCAAGAGTCACTGACTGATGTAGAGCGCGAAATAGCGCGTTTATAATTCTTTTAACCTTCAATTGGAGTGGTTATGGAATTAAGTGATATGACACCCAAGCGTCCCTACTTGATGCGGGCGCTTTATGACTGGATCGTCGATAATCAATTGACACCGCATTTGGTTGTTGACGCCACTATTGTCGGTACAAAGGTACCCCAGCAGTTTGTTCAAGACGGGCAAATTGTTCTCAATATTTCACCGACAGCGGTTGTGGGCCTTCAGCTAATGGATACTGAGGTTCGCTTTAATGCTCGTTTTGGCGGTCAACCGATGGAGGTCATCGTACCGATGACTGCTGCGCTCGCGATTTATGCTCGGGAAAACGGCGCAGGTGCAATGTTTGAAGCTGAACCGCAACTTGATGCAATGCCAGAACCTGACGAGTCGAATGACGAGCCACAAGCGTCTTTTGATACGGTAGAAGGGTCAAAGTCTGGGGAAGGTACAAGCAAACGCACCAATAAGAAGAAACCCAATCTTAAAGTAATTAAGTAGTTTGAAGAGTGAGTAGAGCGCCTATCGCGCTCTACTAAATGCTTTTACGACTTTTTGCACACCGTCGATGTTTCGGGCAATGTCTACTGCTCTATCAGCCGCTGAGT
Organism: uncultured Idiomarina sp.; assembly: GCF_964010655.1. Taxonomy (NCBI): domain Bacteria; kingdom Pseudomonadati; phylum Pseudomonadota; class Gammaproteobacteria; order Alteromonadales; family Idiomarinaceae; genus Idiomarina; species uncultured Idiomarina sp. The sequence continues at coordinate 9,904 of NZ_CAXGLS010000031.1, read as the reverse complement.
CGTCGACAATACCGAGTAGAAAAACTTCACCATTTTCAGTTACGACCTGAATGTCAGTAGCATCCACTTGGTCATCAGCAATGAGCTTCATGCGCACACGGCTCGATATCCAAGTGTCGCTTGCTTGGGTTGCAATTCCGGCTTTGCTCGCTAAGCGAATCTGGTTAAATATGCGCTCTACACCATTGGTATCCGCAATCACCTCGGCAGCGCGCTCGCGTTGCGCTTCGGTATCGACCTGTCCCACCAGCAACACTTGCTTCCCATAGCTGATGGCTCGAATGCGATAGTTCTCGAGTTGTTTGTCGTTACCGAGTTTTGCATTGGTTTTCATTTCGATCGCTTGATCGTCTAATTGAGTGCCTAGCGTGCGAGGATCAGTCGCCGATGATACCCCGACTGCCGCCGCACCCACTGCGACCACCGCGCATCCTTGCAATACCGAAATACTCAGACCGGCAACTAATAACAAACGAACAGCGTGTTTGTGAGGAATCATGTTAATCGTGCTCCTGAGGAAAAATTGTATTTTCGACCAGCTCGCTAATACATTGGCTAATCAATAATTGCTGTTCCAGTACCCGAGATTCATTGAGCGATGGAATCTGAAGCTCCAAATCACTTGCGCCTAATAGGCCGGAGACCATGTCATTTTGCTGACCTGTAATAGCAATCATGATCATGTTGCGACTAAGCGCTGTTTCCATCGTTTCAATTAGCGCAGAGTCGTCGCTCTCCCGTGTAGCGAAGACCAGCAGCAAATCGCCCGCTTGAGCTAAGGAAGCTACTTGTGCTTGCGCATAGTGATTAAGTGCAACCACCGGGAAGGCCGGGCGCTCGATTTTATAACCTATGTTCATTACTCGTGCAAAATGTTCCGCTAACATGTGGCTCGCGCCACTGCCGCACACAAATAAGCGCTGTCCTGCCAATAGGCTATTGACCAGTAAATCGACGCAGTCTTCAATATGCTCAGATAAGCTCTCAATGGCAGAAATCTGTGTTTGTATACTCTCGGTAAACAGCGCCTTGATGCGTTCTTCGTTCATTCTAAAAAGCGTCCTTATACCATTCAACCGTAACTTGGCTATCATTTATCGTAATAATATCAAAGCGCATCTTTGCAAGGTACTCATTTACTGTTTGCTCAACTAAAAAGTATTGAGCTGCTCGCCGAATACGTTGACATTGGCGTGTCGTTATTTGTTCCAGTATCGATGCAAAATCGCTATTTTGGCGGCGTTTGACTTCGACAAATACCCACGTATCGCTATCACGACAAATAATATCGATCTCACCACAGGGGACTCGAAAATTATGTTGCACGATCACGAGCCCCTGTTGTCGCAAGTATCGGCTTGCTTGAGACTCGCCTTCTAATCCACGTTTTCTTGTTGACATTAGGGCTTAATGAGCTTGACCTCTGATGGCGTTAATTTAGCCCAAGTCATCTGACGGTGAATATTATTTAAATGTATGGAAAGTCTACCGGTCATACCTGAAACGGACTTCCCACGCATCCATTGCAACGAATCAATTTGCTCTAATACCAACATACTGTCATGGCCCATAGCGACTAAACGAGCATCATTGAGGTCGGCGTTACGGTGAAGTTGTAACCAGGTGTTGATCGGGAATGGGCGTTGATTCGGTACAAGGATAGGTGCCTCGGTAAAGACGATACCTCGTAAGTCATTGTCACCTTGTTGATTGGCAACACGATGGATTGCTGAATTCGCAAAAACATCGGCGGGAGGGGCAAAGGGCGACAAATTCACGTCAATAAAAGGCTTTAATAGACGTGCTTGCTCAAGATTGCCTGCAATGTAAATTGCATCCACGTCACCGCGGCTACGCTCTTGCGCATCAACGATAATTTTACCGGCTGCTATCTTCACACCACGGATACGGTCGGCACTCGCAGCAACGCCAAGCGCATGTTCGACTGCTGATTGCATTTCCTCGGTACTCGTATACCAGCTTGGTTCAACTTCACGCTGCTCAGCCGACCAGCTTTGCGTAAAGGCATTGACCATCTTGGTGCCGGCGCTACTCTTGGCAGCAAAGACAATGCTGTTTAGCTCCTTGGTATTAGCAATGTATTCTGCTGCTTGTGCCGCTTCAGTCTCGCTGTCGAGTGCGAAGGTGACGTGACCACTGGGTAGAATCGTATTGTCGGGAAGTTCGGGTTGATTAAGGTAGACTTGCGTGACACCGATCATTGGTTGTTGTATCCACGCATTGACATTTTTTTTGAGTAACGGACCCACAATTGCCTGAGGGTGTTCCGATAATAAACGGTTTTGAATCGCAGTTAAGTCTTGCGCTTCGGTATCATAAAAGCGTATGTGTATATCATTAAGCTTTGCGGCGGAAGCAATGATTCCATCACGCACGGCTTCGCCCTGAAGCCGATAGTTACCCGATAAAGGAAGCAATACCGCAACTTCTTTAACGCTTCTAAACTCATTATTTGCCAAAAAGTCACTCACAAATACATGCGCATAGTGCTGACTGTAGGCGTTAAGCCACTGTTCAAGTGAACGCTTAAAATCAGCAGCAGACGTTGCGCCATGAGTGCCTTCAATTAAACGCCACCATCCAGCCAAACTGGTGCGTGTTGGACGCTGTGCTGGCAGTTGCTCTGACGGTACCTGGCGAGCCACCGACCACAATGATTGGATATTCATATCACGGTCGGTTTGATATGCCTCATCTAAATAACTGAGCGCTTGCCAAAACTGCTGTAGCTGCTGGTGAGCGTCCGCGATTAATAATAATGCAGTCCGCTTTAGCTGACGATCGGTAAACTGATTAAGCATCGGTTTGAGTTGCTCTATGACAGATTGCCATTCACCGTTATGATGGTACCAACGTGCTAAAGCCAGTGCATACAAACGTTTATCAGACGGGCGCATGGTTTGGGTATCTAACTGAGACAGCAAGGCCGCGCTGCGTTGATAATCGCCTTGATTTTGATAAGCAAATGACGCCTCGACGAGCATCATTTGTTGACTTGCTGCATTTGTTTGTTGTCGAGCTCGCTCGAGCCATTGTTCAGCGGTTAATGAGTCGCTTTTATTTGCCGGGGTGATGACGGCTTGATCAGTCGATGAGCTGGGTGTTTGAGACGCACGTTTTGGTGACTGCGCGCAACTCGCGAGCACAGCAGTCAACAACGCAATAGTGATAAGTCTGACAGCATTCGCCAGCACTCGCTCTCTTGATTGAAATAATTCGTTCACTCTCACCGCCCAGCAAAATTATCACGTGTTTAAAGTTAAATGATACTATAAGTCGCTACTTGAATTACAACACAACGGAATCACCATGTCACAGCAACCAAGTGAAAAGTCATCGCAAAGCTTAGGAACGCTATATATTGTGCCAACCCCAATCGGTAACTTGGCAGATATGACCGAACGAGCGGTGACTATTTTACAGCAGGTTGACCTAATTGCTGCGGAAGACACACGCCATAGTAGACCTTTATTACAACAATACAATGTCAGTACGCAGGTGTTGTCAGTGCACGAACACAACGAGAGTAGTCGAGCGGGACAACTGATTGAAAGGCTGAAGCAAGGTTTAAATATTGCATTGATCAGTGACGCCGGCATGCCGCTCATCAGTGATCCCGGCTACCTGATTGTGCGCGAATGTCGCGCAGAACAGATACCCGTGGTTGCGTTACCAGGTGCCTGTGCGTTTGTAACAGCACTTGCCGGTTCTGGCCTCGCAACGGATAAATTTATGTTCGAGGGCTTCCTGCCCGCCAAATCTGCGGCGCGTAAAAAGGCGTTTGCAAACCTAGCCGATCAAACCCGTTCTGTTGTGTTTTATGAAAGCCCGCACCGGATTGAATCATGCCTTGAAGATCTCGCCGAGATCTTGCCAACACGTGATGTGGTATTAGCCCGCGAATTATCAAAGCAATATGAAACTTATCTGAGCGGAACCGCGACTGAATTGCTTGCCCAAATGCATGAAGATAGCAACCAAAAGCGCGGTGAGATGGTGTTGATGATCGGTGGCGTCGAGAAGGAAGCCGTGCAGGAAGATCAACCCAGCGCCGAGCAGCAACGCGCGGTTACCTTATTAATGCAGCACCTGCCTCTGAAAAAAGCAGCCGCGGTAACAGCTGAACTTTATGGCGGCCGGAAAAATGCACTTTACCAATGGGCGATTGCTCAGTCAGACGACTAAAACATTTGTATAGCGTTGGCTAAATGCGTAGAATCGCCGCCTGAAGAAGCCTGCCAGACAATCGCTGCTTATCGTTTTCGGTAAGGGGAGGAAAGTCCGGGCTCCATAGGGCAGAGTGCCAGGTAACGCCTGGGCAGTGAAAGCTGACGACTAGTGCAACAGAGAGCAAACCGCCGATGGCCGCTTGCGGCTCAGGTAAGGGTGAAAGGGTGCGGTAAGAGCGCACCGCGCGTCTGGTAACAGCACGCGGCACGGTAAACTCCACTCGGAGCAAGGTCAAATAGGGGTTCGTTGGCGCGGCCCGCGTTGAACCCGGGTAGACTGCTTGAGAATACGGGCAACCGTATTACTAGATGAATGATTGTCCACGACAGAACCCGGCTTATCGGCGGGCTTCTTCACCTCCTTTCTTTATCGACCGTCCAGTTATAATGTCTAATTAATTTATAATTATCATTCAGTTAACTGATCCCGTTCTTATGCTTCTCAAGCTAGCTGCATTTCCTACTAGCACTCAAGCGACCCTTCGATACTAGCAAAGCCTGTGTAAAAGCGTGTTTAGCCGCGTGATAAAACTTGACAGTGGGAATCTTATCTACCTAGACTGTAACATTGTGGGGATTTGTGGATAATTGTGGATCGCAACGATCAGGTGACATCATGTTTCGTGGTGCAACAACAATAAACTTGGACAGTAAAGGGCGCTTGGCTATACCCGCCAAGTATCGTCATGCGCTGTCGATCGACTGTGACGGTAAGATGGTCTGCACCATCGATATCAAACAGCCGTGCCTGTTGTTGTATCCATTACCAGAATGGCAGGTCATCGAGAAAAAATTGACACAGTTATCTAGCATGAACCCCACCGAGCGACGCTTGCAGCGCCTTTTACTGGGCCACGCTGATGATTGTGACATGGATAAAAACGGTCGCTTACTGATTTCTTCGCCGCTGCGTTTGCATGCAGGGTTAGAGAAAAAACTGATGCTAGTTGGGCAGCTGAATAAATTTGAAATTTGGTCAGAAGAGGCTTGGCAGCAACAGATTGCAGAGGATCTCAAGGTCGAGCAAGAAGGTGACTTTGAGTTAAATGAACGACTAGAAGATTTTTCACTTTAATGACTGAACAAAACGCACCGCATATTTCAGTTCTCCTCGAGGAGTCCATTCGCGCACTCGTGACGGACCCTGATGGGATCTACATAGACGCCACCTTCGGTCGAGGCGGTCACACGCGTGCGTTACTCAGCAAGTTATCCCCTAAAGGGCGTGTCATTGCCCTTGACCAAGACCCACAGGCAATAGCGTCAGCCCAGGCGCTGGCAGATGATGAGCGCTTCAGTATTATCCACACTCCCTTTAGCGATCTCGCGCACATCATTGAACAACAACAGCTTGCTCACCAAGTCACAGGTATTTTATTCGATCTTGGCGTCTCATCCCCACAACTTGATGATGCTGAGCGTGGCTTTAGTTTCATGCGCGACGGACCTTTGGATATGCGTATGGATAGCAGTCGTGGCGAAACCGCTGCAGACTGGCTTAGTTATGCCGAAGAAGATGATATTACCTATGTATTGAAAACCTACGGCGAAGAGCGTTTTGCGCGCAAAATTGCGCGGGCGATTGTTCATGATCGGGAGCAAAAGCCGTTTACTCGAACTCGCCAGTTGGCTGAGTTGATTGGCCGTTTAGTACCATCTAAGGAAAAGCATAAGCATCCCGCGACACGCAGCTTTCAAGCGATTCGTATACATGTGAACCGTGAGTTGGAGCAAATCGAGGACGCACTAGAAGCTTCTTTGACTGCGTTAAAAGAGGACGGTCGCTTGGTCGTCATCAGTTTTCATAGTCTGGAAGATCGCATCGTGAAGCGCTTCATGCGTACCCATAGCCAACCCAAACAAGTTCCGCCGGGACTACCGATTACTGAGGCTGAACTGAATAAAGATCGTCGTTTAGCACTGGAAAGTAAAGCGATTAAACCCAGTGCGGCAGAACTTGAATTGAATCCACGCGCACGTAGTTCGGTGTTACGTATCGCACGGAGGCTAGCACATGGTTAAGACACGCTATCCTTCGTTGCCTATTATGCTGCTGCAAGATTTAATGCGGTTTAAGTGGGTCATCTTATTAGCGATCGCTGTGATTGGCTCGGCACTTACAGTGATATATACCGCTCACCAGAACCGGCTGTTGACCAGTGAGCGGGATGAATTACTTTCGACGCAAGATAAAATTGATCGCGAGTGGCGTCATTTAGTGCTCGAACAAACAGCACTCACAGAACATAGCCGAGTTGAACGAATCGCCCAAGAGCAACTGGGTATGATTGACGTCGATGCGAAACATGAGGTGTTAGTGCCATGGCAATAAAGCGCGCACCCAAAAAGAACCAACGTAACGTTAAGAAGCAGAATCCGGCGGGTGCTCGCTGGCGCTTCATTACAGCGTTGAGCGTGCTATTTTTCGTATTCAGCATCTTGGTTGCGCGTGCCGCCTATATTCAGGTGATCAACCCAGAACAGTACTCATTACAAGGTGATCTGCGTAGTCTGCGTTCTGATAGCTTAGGCGTGCAACGCGGCATGATCGTTGACCGCAATGGCCGCGAGCTCGCGGTGAGTGTTCCGGTAGAAACGGTTTGGGCCGATCCGAAGCGTATTGCAGAAAGCGGCGCGCTTGCTGATCAGCGCCGTTGGCAAGCGCTTGCGGAAACGTTTCGAATGAATCGAGATGAACTCGTCGCAAAAGTTGATAATCCTGAGCGTCGCTTTGTTTATCTGCAAAGAAAGGTATCGCCGAGCGAGGCTGATTATGTTCGGCAGCTCAGTATTCCGGGCGTTTATTTAAAAACTGAGTCACGGCGTTACTATCCCACTGGCGAAATTAGTGCGCACTTGGTGGGCATTACTAATATCGATGGACAAGGCCAGGAAGGTCTTGAACTACTATACGACGATCACTTAACTGGTACGCCCGGTAAGCGAGTTTATCGCAAGGACGCGCAAGGGCGGGTTATTGAGGAAATTAGTCAAACAGATGCGCAGCCACCTAAACAATTAACACTTAGCATTGACCAGCGGATCCAAGCAACTGCCTATACCGAGCTGAAAAAAGCCGTGCGCTACAATCAGGCAACTTCGGGTTCTGCTGTGGTGGTCAATGTAAAAACAGGTGAACTGTTGGCAATGGTCAATAGCCCGTCCTACAACCCGAATAATCGTGCTGATTTGCAAAGCTTTAAAATGCGAAACCGTGCGATTACCGATGCCTATGAGCCTGGCTCGACAGTAAAGCCGCTCGTTGTCCTCAGTGCGCTGGAACATGGTACTCACAAGGTGGGTGATATTATCGATACAAACCCTGGTTGGCTGCGTATCGGCGGACGCCGTGTCAGCGATCATCGTAACTTGGGCAAAATTTCTTTAACAGAAGTGCTTGAACATTCTTCTAACGTAGGCGTGACAACAATGGCGCTGGAGTTAGGTGTCGATGAGTTATTAGAGACTTACTTTGATGCGGGCTTTGGTTCTGATACGGGCGTTTCGCTATTAGGAGAAAGCTACGGTTTACTGACAACAAGACGTCGCTGGTCTGATTTTGAATTGGCGACGCTATCCTATGGTTATGGACTTTCAGTCACCACACTGCAGCTGGCAAAGGCTTACACGATGATTGCCAACGGCGGGCGAGATATGCCTCTTACGGTCTTTCGCCGTGAGTCTAAACCAGAATCAGAACAGGTCTTTAACCCCGATAACACGCGAGCAGTCATGCACATGATGGAACGTGTGGTATCTGACGGTACGGCGACTGCAGCGCAAGTCCCAGGGTATCGTATAGCGGGTAAAACCGGTACCAGCAGAAAAGCGCGCGCAACTGGCGGATACGGAGATGAGTACGTTGCGTTATTTGCGGGTATTGCGCCTGCATCCAATCCAGAAATTGTCGTCGTCGTAACGATCAACGAACCCGGTACTGACGATTACTACGGGGGCACCGCAGCTGCACCCGTGTTTTCCAGTATTGTCTCACAAACAATGCGTTTACTTAACGTGCCGCCCGACGATATGACAGTTCAACCAATGAAAGCAGCAGGCTTTATGGGAGGTGCTGATGCAACTCCGTGATTTGCTACCACCGTTGCCGATTACGTTTCCTAATGTAGCGGTCAGCGGTATAAAATTGGATAGCCGACAAGTCGCCAACGGCGACTTATTTGTCGCTGTACCGGGCTATGTGACCGATGGACGCGATTATATCAATACCGCTATCGCAGCGGGCGCTCGAGCGATTCTGGCGGAAGGCTCGAGCTTAAGATACGAAGAAAACGGCGGCGCTGTCTGTGTGTTTATGCCTGGCGTAAAGGAGCAGCTATCTGAAATCGCAGGGCGCTTTTTCAATCACCCATCGCGTCACGCGACTTTGATTGGTGTTACGGGGACCAATGGGAAAACCTCGGTGACTCACCTAGCTGCGCAGTTGGCAGAAAAGTTAGGTTATACCGCAGCCGTAATTGGAACGACGGGCAGTGGACTTATTGGTCAACTGTTGCCGGAAAAGCACACCACACCCGATGCTGTAACTGTGCAGCAACGCTTGTCGACCTTAGTCGCAGAGGGTGCTGACTTCATCGCCATGGAGGTATCATCTCATGCGCTGGTCCAACGTCGCGTTGAAGCATTGCGCTTTGATACGGCAGTCGCGACTAACATTAGCCGCGACCATCTCGATTATCACGGCAGTATGGCACATTATGTCGATGCTAAGCGGCGCCTATTTGAAGACTTTGAGCTCAATCACCGAGTGATAAATTTAGACGATCGGTATTTGAGAGATTGGCTCGAGGGTGCCTCCAATGGGCTGTCAATTTCATTACAAGGTCATTCTCGTGCGAATATTCAGGTGAGCGACCTTGCCTTTGCTGAGCACGGTACGACATTTACTTTGGCTTACGAGGGGCGCGAAGCACAATTCTCTACGCCGCTGCTAGGGCGGTTCAACGTATATAATGTTGTGAGCGCGGTGGCGATTATGCTGGCGCAGAAGCAATCGTTAACAGCCATCGCTCAACATTGTCGACACCTATCACCCGTGCCTGGCCGTATGGAAGCATTTCAGGCAGGCAGTTCAGCTTTGGTGGTCGTTGACTACGCTCACACTCCCGATGCCTTACAGCAAGTACTTCAAGCGCTACGATTGCACTGTAAAGGCAAGCTATGGTGCGTATTTGGTTGCGGCGGCGATCGCGATCGCGGTAAACGTCCGCAAATGGGGCAGGTTGCTGCAGAGTTTGCCGATCGTGTTGTGGTAACGGACGACAATCCACGCACCGAGGCACCACAACAAATTATTGCAGATATCATGGCCGGCATTGCCGACAAGCGCAAAGTGCATAGTATGGAGGGGCGTCGCCAAGCCGTACTGGATACCATTGAGCGAGCGGCCCCCGATGATGTCGTTTTGCTGGCAGGCAAAGGTCATGAAGACTATCAAGTGATTGGTCATGAGCGTATCGATTACAACGAACGGCAGATTGTTCAAGACTGGATAAGTGGGGTGAACAATGATTAGTGTGTCTTTGGCGTGGGTAGCGATGGCGGTCAATGGCGAGCTACGCGGTGCGAGTAACCCACAACAGGTTATCAATAAGGTCAGCACTGATACGCGCGACGCGCTCGATTCTGCACTCTTC